>DASVMH010000329.1:0-3178 GCA_036384455.1 Marmoricola sp.
GGCGTCGCCGCGGGCACGATCAACACGATCGTCGGCTCCGGGACCCTGGTGACCTTCCCGACGCTGCTGGCGGTCGGGCTGCCGCCGGTGACCGCGAACGTCTCCAACAGCCTCGGCCTCTTCCCCGGATCGATCTCGGGCTCCTGGGGATATCGCCGCGAACTGGCCGGGCAGGGCGCTCGCCTGCGCTGGTTGATGCCGGCGACCACGATCGGCGGCATCGCGGGCGCGCTGCTCGTACTCCTGCTCCCCGCCGACGCCTTCAAGGCGATCGTGCCGGTGCTGATCGGGGTCGGCGTGCTGCTCGTGGTGATCGGCCCACTCATCTCCAAGCGCCTGCAGCTGCACGAGGGCCGCAACCGGTGGGTGTGGCCGGCCGTCTTCGGCACCGGCGTCTACGGCGGCTACTTCGGCGCCGCCCAGGGTGTGATCCTGATGGCCGTGTTCGGTCTCGGCATCGACGACTCCCTGCAGCGACAGAACGCCCTCAAGAACGTGCTCTCCGCCCTGGTGAACCTCGTCGCGGCGATCGTCTTCGTGATCGTCGCGATCAACCGGGTCGATTGGCTCGCCGCCGGACTCCTCGCGGCCGGATCGATCGTCGGCGGCCAGATCGGCGCAACGGTCGGCCGGCGCCTGCCACCCCTGCTGCTCCGCGCCGTCATCGTCGTCGTCGGCACCGTCGCGATCGTGGTGTTCATGCGCTGAGGGGCGCCGCTGCGCCCTCGCTCATCTATTGCGTTGCGCGCCAACACCCCCAACGCCCAGAGTTGCGTAGATCCCGTTCACCAGGTGGATGGGATCTACGCAACTCTGGGGATCTGCGCACCCGGTCGACAGGACAACCCACCACAAGCCGGACAGTCGACCGCCGACCTGCACCACCAGCCCACCTCCGTCGTCGCTGCCACGTACCGCAACCCACGACAGCCCGTCAGCCGCGGGCGACTCGAACCGCCCGTCGAGCCGACGCGGACATTGCGACCCGCCCGAACCCGGGGGCTCAGTCCTCGATCACCTTCTTCTTCCCGCGCCGCACCAGCCCGAACAGCCCTGCGATCACAGCTCCGGCGGCGGGGAGGACGAGGAACTTGCTGGTGGCGGGAGAGACCGCCCCGGTGGCGCCCGCGTCGTAGCCGGCGAACGCGTCGGCGCCGTCGACGGCCATCCCGACAGCGATCAGCGCCCGCTTGGCGCCGCCGCGTGAGGCCAGCGTGGCGGCTCCCAGCGCGATCTCGCGCGAGGCGAACATCCGGGTCATGTATGGCAGCTGCGGGTTCGCACCGGGGTCGAGGCGGAACATCTTGCCGGCCAGCTCCGGGGAGGCCAGCGCGGCAGCGCCGATCACGATGCGTCCGAGGGAAAGTCCAGTCACGGGATTCATGACGGCCACGCTAGCCCGCGGCACCGCCACGTTCGACGTACGCGCCGAGGAAGGCGTCGAGCTCGTCGAACACCGTCTTGCGCACCGGTTCGGCCGAGAGCGTCACGTCGTGCAGTGCGCCCTCGATCATCGCGATCGTGACGTGGCGCGAGATCAGCGGCGCCCGACGCCGGATCTGCTCGACGTCGAGCACGATGTCGGTGGCGGAGACCGCGGGATCATTCATCGACGTCGGATGACCGCTGCGGGCCGAGCACTCCACCAGCACCGGGGCGTGGACGTCCAGGCCCTTCGCCACCCGTGCATGCCCCGCCCGGATCGCGCGGATCCAGCCTGCGTACACGGGGAACGACTCGAGCGGCTTCAGCGACAGGTCGAAGTCCCACTCGCCGCCGTGGTCGCGGTGCAGGCTGCGGGCGTAGAAACCGCTGACACTGCGGGGGATCTCACGCGTCGGCAGCCGACTCCCGATCCCCCCGATCGCCGGCATCACGAGATCACGCACCACGGGCGGTCCCTGCATGTCGAGCCAGGGCGCGTTGAGGAAGACACCGGCGGGTTCGTGGCGACGATCGTGCAGCCACAGCGAGCTGGTCAGGCCACCGGTGGAGTGGGCGCTGATCACGACCTCGTCGTGATCAGCGGTGATGTCGGCCCAGGCGCGGTCGAGTTCCTCGTAGTACTCACCCAGGTCGGCCACATAGTGCGCGCGCTGGTGCGGCAACAGCGACCGGCCGCATCGACGCAGGTCGAGGGCGTAGAAGTCGTACCCCCGCGCCACCCAGTGGTCGGCGGCGACGGTCTGGAAGAAGTAGTCGGCGAACCCGTGCACGTGCAACACCGCCCGGCGGGTCGGCGACGGCGCCGGGCGATGCACGAGGGTGGCGATGACGCGCCCCTCGGCATCGGGCGCGAGTTCGTACGTGGTCGCGACGTACGGCTCTCCCAGGAGGTCGGGCTGACCGTCCGCGTGGGTGTCAGTGGGCATACGTGCCGACGACGATCGCCCGCCCGGCCGTCTTGAAGGCCAGGTTGAACGACATCACCGCGTTGGACGCGGACGCATCGATGCCCAGGGTCTCCTCGGTCACCGCGTGCACGACGAAGTAGTAGCGGTGCACCTGATCGCCGGCCGGGGGAGCGGCGCCCATGAAGGCGGCAGCGCCGCCGTCGTTGTGCAGCATGAACGCGTTGCCCGGGAGCACCGCGCCCTCCTGGCCCGCGCCGGTGTCGAGCGTCGTCACCTCGGCCGGGATGTCGACGAGCGCCCAGTGCCAGAAGCCGCACGGCGTCGGGGCGTCCGGGTCGAAGCACGTGACGGTGTAGCTGCTGGTGCCCTCGGGGGCGCCGCTCCACGACAGTTGCGGCGAGGTGTTGCCGAATTCGGCGACCTGGTCGTCCTTCAGCGGCTGGCCGTCGGTCACGTCGGTGCTGGTCACCTCGAACGACTCGGTCGCCGGAAGCAGCGAGTACGGATCGGGGTGCACGGGGCGTTCGATACTCATGAGAGCCAACGTAGTCCGAAGGGTGAACGCCCGTCACGGGGTCTGTGGTCCATGGCGGGAGGATTGCGGCGTGGAGGACTTTCCTACGTACCCCTCGGGACTGCGGCTCGCCGGCCGCCGTGCGGTCGTGGTCGGCGGCGGGCACGTGGCCCAACGCCGCGTGCCCGGCCTGGTGGCCGCAGGCGCGGACGTCGTCATCGTCTCGCCCGGCATCACGCCGGCGCTGGAGGCCATGGCCACGGCCGGCGAGGTCGCCTGGCGGCAGAAGGCGTTCGAGACCGCCGACCTC
>DASVMH010000330.1:0-10691 GCA_036384455.1 Marmoricola sp.
CGGTACGCCGCTCCTCCGGTGTCGCCGCGAGCGATCTCAAGGGCGAGAAGAAGTCGCACCTGGCGGTGCACGGCCGCACCGGCGAGAAGTGCCCGGTCTGCGGGGACACGGTCCGCGAGGTCTCCTTCGCCGACTCAAGCCTGCAGTACTGCCCCACGTGCCAGACGGGTGGCAAGCCGCTCGCGGACCGCCGGATGAGCAAGTTGCTCAAATAGGGATGACAGCATGACATCACTTCTGATGCTATGCTGTCACCATGCGGACAACGGTGACGCTCGACCCGGACGTCGAACAACTCGTCCGCGAGCGGATGGCCGCGAAGGGCGTCTCCTTCAAGCGGGCATTGAACGACGCCGTGCGGGAGAGCGCACCCAGGGTCGACTACGTTTTCGAGACGCGCAGTTCACCACTCGGCCTCAAGGTCGACCTCGACCATGCGGGCTCGGTTCTCGCTGAGCTCGATGCCGAGGAGTTCGTCCATGCCGCGAAGCGGCACCGATGAAGCTCGTCGATGTCAACGTCCTCGTCTACGCCCGCGACGAGACCTCCCCCCACCACAGGGCCGCCAAGCATTGGCTCGATCACGCATTGTCCGGGGACACCTCGATCGGGTTCCCGTGGTTGGTTCTCGTCGGATTCATCCGACTCGTGACGCACCCGAGCGTGATGGCGTCGCCCCTGAGTCCGTCCGAAGCGATGGACACCGTCGAAAGCTGGCTCGGTGCACGCACCGCTCACGTCGTACGCCCCGGAGCAGACCATGCGCGGCTGATGCGCGAGTCGTTGGAGGCTGCCGGCACCGGAGGTAACCTGACCAACGACGCCCACCTGGCGGCGTTGGCGATCGAGCACAGAGCCAGCGTGGTCTCCTTCGACGACGACTTCGACCGATTCCCGGGACTGCGGTGGGAGCGCCCGCGTTAGGAGCAGTTCACCGCTTGACCGTCACCGTCACGGTGCCGCTGTGGCTGCCCCCATCACGCGAGTCGCCGGCGTAGACGACGCGCAGGCGGTGCTTGCCCAACTTGTTCAGCTTCACCTTGAGTTTGGCGACACCGCGCTTGAGGGCAACCGCCTTGAGCCGATGCGCGCCGTCGAAGAAGGCGACCTTCCCCGATGCCACGACGGGCCGCACGTGCGCAGTCAGGGTGATCGCCCGGTGACGCTTCACCTTGTGCTTCGAGACCGAGAGGGTCGTCCTGGTGGGCAGCTTCGCTGCGCCCAGCGGCGCCGGGCTCCACCGCGGCTGGTCGGCGTTGTCGAGGATCGCGTCCCCGTCGTACGCCGAGCAGTCGGTGACATCGCGACCGGTGTCGATGCGCCAGACCTGCCACCTGCCAGCGGCGTTCTTGAACGATACGACGAGGGATCGACCGTCCGGCCCCCACGACGGAGTGTTGATGCTCGCCTGCGAGATGCCGGGGAAACCGTCGCTCGACATCGTGTCGTTGCCGTTGATGATGCATCGACCGGTCGGCCGGGCCGGCGGCTTCCCGGTCTTGAAGGACGCGGTGTCCCTGACGTTGAGGAAGGTGCTGCGGTCGTTGCCGCCGCCGTACGCCTCGTCGACAACGACGCTCGCATAGCGGTTACCGGCCCGGTTCACCGTCGGGAAGACGTTCCAGTAGTTCGACTCGTTCGAGTCGGGGCAGTTGGACATGACGTCGTCGCAGTCCTGGAACCACGACTTCTCGCCCGCCGATGCAGGGTCCTGGTAGTAGAGCTTGGTCACCGTGCTGCCCAGGACGGTGCGCGAGTTCGTGACCCACGAGCCGGTGTTCACGTCGGCCGCCGTGTGCATGCCACCGAGGATCCGGCCGGACGCGGTGCCCATGTAGTACATCGAGTGCACCGACTCGAACCCGCAGTACGGGTCACAGATGTTGCTCATCGCCAGCATCGTGAACGCGACCTTCGACCCGTCCGGCGAGACGCTCGCGTACTCCAGGGTGCCGGTGTTGACCAGCGGCTGCGCATAGCTGTGCAGGACATGGCCGACCTGATCGAGCACCACGAACCCGTTGCCGCGCATGGCCACGATGTGTCCGTGATCGTCCTCAGACGGATAGCGGAACGGTTTGGCGGTGGTGCCCTGGGTGGTCAGCTTCCGCGCATGGGCGCCGTGGCCGTCGGAGATCCACACCTGGTTGTTGCGGATGAACACGATGCTGCCGTCGGAGCTCACGGCAGAGGCCATGGTCATCGGCAGCACGAGCGTGGCCGCGACCAGCGCGAGGATGCCGAGCAGGGCGGCGCGGACACTCGTGAGCTTGCTCATCTCACTTGCTCCAGCCGTACTGGCGGACGGTGACCTTGACCGTGCCCGCCGACGTGCTCACGTACAGCTTCTGCGCCGAGCCGACCGGCACGACGACGTACGTCGAGGTGGTGTGGCCGCGCTTGACCTTCAGCGGCGTCACGCGATGCCCCGCAGCCCAGATCTTGACCTTGGTCGTCCTGGTCGGCTTGCCGACCTTGACCTGGACGAGCACCTGGCGGGCGCCTGCACCGAAGGCGACCTTGACCGCCGCCTTGTGCTTGGTCTTCACCTTCTTGGCGAACCGGGTGACCGGCTTCGGGTAGTGGCCGCACCCGGCCACCTTCGCGGCGATCCGGGTCAGGTTCACCGCCCGGGTCGTGTACGACGGCAGCCAGCCCGCCGCCCGCACGCAACTGAACTGCCCGGACAACGATCCCCCGCTCAGCGCTCGGCGCGTCGTCCCCGGCTTGGCGGTGCCGGTCGCGATGAGGTTCCCGGCGACCTTCGCCGTGCCCTTGACCACGAGGGACGTCTTGCCCGGGGCCACATCGAGGGTGCCCTTGTTGCCCTGGGTGTACGCACCGCCGATCGTCAACGTGCCCGTCGGCTTGACCGTCCCACCGGTGTTGACCAGGGTCCCCGGGTAGGTCGCCTTACCGGTCACCGTGCCGCCCTTGACCGTGAAGTCGGTGTTGTCGGCGTGCATGGCCGAGCCGACCGTGGTGGTGCCGCCTGTCTGCGTGATCGTGTCCCCGACCCAGTTCGCGTACGCCTGCGGGCGCAATGCGCCGGCCGAACTCACCGTCAACCACTTGAGTGTGGCCGGCATCGCGGCGGAGCCGCCGTGGAAGTCGAGGGTCCCCTTCGTGCCGACGACGAGCTCAGGGGTGTTGGTGCAGCACGAGTCGGAGTCGAGCGACGATCCCTTGCCGATGCCGAGCGAACCCCCGGTGACGCTCAGTTTCGAACCCGGGTGGATGGTCAGCCGCCCGGTGGACTCGACGGTGCCGCCGTGGGCGATCGTCAGATCACTGTGATACCCGGTCACGCCGCTGTCGTAGCTCCACAGCCACGACTGGTTCCCCGCGGCCACGTCCAGCGTGACCGAGCCGGTGAGCGCCGCCTTGGCGTACACCGTCCCGCCGTCGAGCTCCACCGCGCCGGTGCCGTCGAAGCCGCCGATCCCCGTCATTTCGGAGCCGGTTCCCAAGACGAACTCGAACCCGCCCGAGAGGTGGCCGGTACCGACGAGGAGGGCAGCCCCCTGGCTGCGGTCGGGATGGTCGCTCTGCGGGGCCGGGTTGACCGTGTTCGTGAAGACAAGACGGCCTCCACCGGCGTAGGTGGCGTTGCCCAGGCGGGCGAGGCCATGGTCGTCGGTGAGGGTCATGTTGTGGGCGACGTTGATCGTGCCGGAGTTGTAGAGCCCCATCGTCTCGACGGTCAGGTGTCCATCCGGCACCTCGATCGTGCCGGCGTTGTCGACGGCGCTCGGGAAGTCCGAGCCGCAACAGCGTTGTCCGGTGAGCCGGGAGTCACCGTGCGACCTCAGCGTGCCGCCGGCAACGATCCTCAGCCCGCTGTCCCAGTAGAAGATCACCCCGTCATCGTCGCCGGTGCCGGTGTCATCGACGACGACCGTGCCCGCGACGGTGATCTGGTCGTTGGTGTCGGGAGCGAAGTTCTTCTCGTGGCCCTGGCTGATCGTCATCGTCGAGCCGGCCGGGATGCTCAACGGTACGTCGAGGTCGCCGCCGGTCCAGGTCATCGATCCGGTGACCGTGAGCGATCCGACTCCGTCGTAGCCGACGCGGACGTCGTGGTTCGGGCCACCATGGATCTGCAGGTTCGCGACGGTCACGTCGCCGATCTCCTCGACGGTCACCGTCTGCCCCGCGATCTCGTCGATCACGACACTGTCACCGGCACCGGGAACGGACCCCGTGCTCCAGTTGTCGGGGTTGGTCCAGTCGTGGTTCGCTCCGTCACCGATCCACGTGAAGGTCGGTGTCGCCTGTGCGGCGTACGGCGTGAGGCCGACAAGGGCGAGCACACCGGCGAGCAGGGCGGTGATGGCGACGAGGCGACGAAGCGACGCCGGGATCGTCGAGGTCGGGGTGGTCGCGGGCATGATGACGGGCTCCTTCAGGCTCGGGTGCTCCCGTTCTACGTGGCCGCGCACCCTTCCCGCGTCCGCCGCAGGGTGGATCTGCATCAACCGCAGGGATGAGACCGGCCGTCAGCGCGTGAACGCGGTCGGCTCCGGCAACTCGAGAGCCACGTCGAGCCGCCGGAAGTAGTCCGGCCGCGAGATCTCGACGACGCCCAGCGTCGCGAGGTGCGGCGTCTGCCACTGGGTGTCGAGCACCCGGGTGGCCGCGTGCTCGTCGGAGAGCAGATCGACCAGCCCCATCAGTGCGACCTTCGACGCGTCGCGTACGCGGGTGAACATGGACTCGCCCGCGAAGAGGCCGCCGATCGCGACCCCGTAGAGCCCCCCGGCCAACTCCCCGTCGCACCACGCCTCCACGGAATGCACCCAGCCGAGTCGGTGGAGTTCGGTGTACGCGTCGCGGATCGACTCGTCGATCCAGCCACCGTCACGGTCCGGATCGGCGCAGCCGGCGATCACATCGGCGAACGCGGTGTCGACGCGGATCTCGAAGCGCTTCGCCGACTGCCGCAACGACCTCGACACCCGCAACCCGTCCAGGGGAAGCACGCCCCGATGCACCGGCGACCACCAGCCGAGCTCTCCCTCCACCGGCATCGGGAACAGGCCACGACGATACGCGGCCAGCACCGTCCCCGGCTCCAGGTCGGCGCCCTGTCCGACGAGGTCGCCCACACCCCGGCGCGGCCGCGGCAGCTCCCACACGCTCGGTGGCGGTTCGATCGGCACCCCCCCATCCTGCCCGCTCGTGCTGGCGACCGTTTCGCCTGACGTTCTAGGGTCGTGGCGTGGGGTATGCGAAGAAGGCCGGCACGAAGGTGGGGCGCACCCTCGCGCCCAAGGTGACGAGACTCGCCCCCGACGCGACCGCCACCTTCATCCATCAGGTCCTCGACAAGTCCATCAACGGTGTCGGCAGGCTCCCCGGCGCCGTCGCCGGGGCGGAGAAGCGGCTCGCACAGCACGGCGATGCCGAGAAGGCCATCCACGCCGTCGTCGAGAGCCACGTCCGGTACGCCGGGGCGCAGGGGTTCCTGACGAACCTCGGCGGGCTCGCGACGATGACGTTCACGGTCCCCGCCAACATCACCGGCCTGGCCCTGGTCGAGTGTCACATGGTCGCCGAGATCGTGTACCTGCGCGGCTACGACCTCGACTCGCCCGCCGTACGCAGCGCGATCCTGGTGAGCCTGCTGGGCGAGGAGGAGGTCCTCGCCCTGATCAGGAAGAAGCAGCTGCCCGGCACCCCGATGGAGATCGCCACCGCGTCGGTCCACGACACGGACCTGACCCGCGGGGTCGCGAACGAGGTCGCGGCCGCCCTCATCGGCCGGGCCGCCGGCAAGCGCGCAGCAGGCGTCGTCGCCCGACGGGTGCCCGTCGTGGGCGGCGTGGTGGGCGCGGGCGCGGACGGATACGCGACCTGGAAGATCGGCCGTTACGTCGGTCGGGAGTTCCTGCCCCGCAAGCGGCGATAGCCCGCGAGCCCCGCCCGCGCGACCGGATTGGTGTCGGCGAGTCCGACGAGCCGCTCACGCGCCTTGTACGCCGGGGTCAGATGCGCCTCGTCGAGTTGGCGCATCAGGTCGTCGATGATCTCGTGCAACTCGATCTCGACGTCGCGGAGCCGAGCGTTCTCCTGGATGCTCGCCGCAAGGGCGCGCACGCCCGCCTCGGCCACCTGCCCGGGATCCGCGTCGTCGGGATCGACGAACGGCTCGGTCTGCTCGATCGGGATCAGGTCCCCGAGGTCGCCGACGACGTCGTACCCCTGCTCCCGGAGTTCCGCCACCCACGCATGGCTCAACTCACTCGCCCAGTCGTGCACGTCGGGCGGCAGGGTGAGGCGCGGTGACTTCCGGGACGCGCCGAGGTTCTGGTGGACGAGGAGTTCGCGGACGAACTGCCGGTAGTGGTGGTTGGGCAGGACGACGTCGAGGCGCTCGTTGAGCGCGCGGATCAACGCCGACTCCGCGACGCCGAGAGAGGCGTTGGCACGCTCACCGGTCGGTCGCAGCAGCACCGGGTCGATGCCGAAGGCGGCAGCGAGCCGGTCACCGAGGAGAGTGGCGGCCGACCCCGCAGGCGGCACCGTGACCACGTGCACCTGCTCCGGCGGCAGCGAGCCTCCCCACCGGGCGAGGATGTCGGGCAACTCCTGCACGCTCCAGAACCACTGCGCGATCTCGCGGGTGCGTTGCGGGTCGCGGACCGCGTCGAGGAAGTCGGTGTAGGTGATGGTCCGCCGGTGCTTGACGTTCTCCTGCCATTCGGCGGGGAGTTGCCGGGCGAGATCGCGCGCGGTGACCACGACGTGGATCTCACCGTCGAGCGAGCCCAGCGCCCGTTCGACCTGGAGCCGCGATGCCCGGCCGAGGATCTCGTGACTGATGATCACGCGTCCGGTCGCGGCGTTCGCCGCGTCGGCGAGCCGTCCCCAGGCATGCCGCGCCTCCTGCTCGAGCCCGCCCCACGGCAGGTCCATCAGATCGAGAGCGGCTCGGAACTGGGTGTCGAAGTCCTCGGCGGGATAGCTGACGCCGAGCTCGGCAAGCTTCTCGGGCTGCGTGAACAACGCGTGTTGGAACCCCGACGTCCCCGTCTTCGGGGTGCCGACGTGCAGGAAGACCGACTTCTCAGCCATCTCCGGCACCACTTCCGGAACTGGTTCCGGCACCGCTTCGGACACAGGGCCAGATGCCTCGGATCGCATGCACGGCCAACTCCAGAGTCTCCTCGGCCGTGGTGCTCACTGGTGCGTCCGCTCCCGGGTCTGTTGCGCCGAGCAGGTCGGCGATGTTGCCGTGGACAGGGTAGCCACCGCTCGCCACCAGGGCCTGCACCTCGCCCGCCAGCCGACGACCGGTCTCCTCCGCCCAGCGGCGGTGTGCGCGCGGTGCCCGCGGGATCCGGGCCGGATCGGGCGGTGCCAGTGCGAGTACGCGTGCGGCGATCGACCCTGATCCGTCCGCGGCCACACGGTTGATCCTGCGGCGCAGGTCCGTCCGCCGCCATGACTCCTCCATGGGCGCGGCAACCGGGACGCCGACGATGTCGGCGACCTGGCGGGCGATCACCGAGGGATCAGCGCCGATGACCACATGCACCGAACGCGTCCGCTGCGAGATCCTGGTGATCTGGGTGCCCACATCGACACCTACGGGCAGCCGTCCGGCCCGCGAGCGGATCGTCCAGAAGCGGCGCCAGCCGATCGCGCCACCGGCCCTGACACGGTGGGTCCACACATCGAACATGGCGTGCTCGAACGGTGCGATCACGACGATCCCGGTGCCGCGCCGCCCCCCGACACGGAGGCCGGCGGCACGAAGTTGGTCCCGGACCGAGGCGGCGTACGACGGTGGTCCGGTCACGACGTACCCGCGCCGCCACCGCCGACCGTTCGACGGCACCGCCGGAGGCGGCGGGACCGGCAGGCGCGATCCGAGACGCACCAGGGCAGGGACCGCGACCCGCAGCAGTTGTTCGGCAGGCAGCGTCTCCGGCTCGACGGCGGGCGGTCCGAAGGCCTGCCGTCCCGGCCACGGCAACGGCACGTCGCCCAGGCCCCGCCCGAAGGCCGGGGTCGACGCGATCGTGTCGGCGAGCCGGTCGAATCCGGGGAGCGGACCCACGGCAGCGACCCGGCGGATCACCTCGAGCTGCAGACCCGAGCAGGCCGGCCGGGTCGAGGCCGCGGAGACCTGTGGATGGTCGGCGCGCCATTCGGCCCAGGTGCTGGAGCTGCCCTGGCGAAGTGCCTCGAACCACGCGGCAGCGGCGGCGTCGTACGCGAGCGCACCGCTGGTCACGAGCTGTTCCACCGACGCAGCCGGCGTACGGCCGAGCGGGATCGGCCGGCCTGGTTGCGGTCCCACTCGATCAGGACCGCGGCGAGCGCGTCGATCGCGGCGTCGGCCACATCTGCTCGTCGTGGCCTGTCGATGTCGCGACCATCCCGAGGCTCGTCCACGGAGTCCGGCCACACCGGCCGCAGATCCTCGAGGTCACCGACGACGTCGACGCCCGAGCCCGCGAGCCACTCCACCCACTCCTCGGCCACCTCGTCGGCGAATTCGTGGAAGCGGCCGGGAAGGATCGGCGTGGGGCTTCCGCCGGGCGCGGCGAACACCTCGCGGACGATCAGTTCGCGCACCATCGGGACGTAGGTCCTGCGTGAGACCTTCGCCCTCCGCAGCGCGCGGTTGAGTCGGCGCAGCACCATGATCTCGGCGACGCCGAGCGAGGCGTTGTCCACCTCGGCGGCGGCGAAGCGCGGGTCCGGGTCGATCCCGAAGACCGACAAGAACCGCTCCCAGAGCAACTCCGGCGGCGCGCCACTCGGCGGCACGGTGACCACATGCACCTGGCTGGGCAACAAACCGTTGCTCCACCTGCCGAGCACATCCGGCAGCGACTGCACCTGCCAGAACCACAGGTCCGAGCCGTATCGCGGAGCAGCCATCGCCCGACCGGCGAACTTCTCGAAGCTTCCGGTGCCGCGATGTTTGACGTTCTCCTGCCACTCCGCAGGGAACTGCCGGCCGAAGTCGCGCGCGGTGAGCACGATGTGCACCTCTGCGTCACCCAGGCTCGCGAGCGCCCGCGCCACCTGCTCGGAGCTTGCGGCCGCCAGGATCTCGTGCGAGATCAGCACGTCGCGACCGGTGCCACGCACGGTCGCAGCCAGGTGGTCCCAAGCGCCGTGCGCCTTCTTCAACTCACCGGACCACGGTCGCTGGATGAGGTCGAGCGCGGGACGGAAGTGGCCGTCCGGTCGTGACACCGGGTAGCTCAGGCCGTGTTCGGCGAAGATCTCACGATTGCGCGCGACCCGGTCCTGGAGGTAGGACGTACCGCTCTTCGGAGCACCGATGTGCACGAATACGCGTTCCGCCATAGACCGCATTGTGCCGGGTCGGTCACCACCTTCGGCGGAGGAGGTGATCAGGAGAGGGCCGTGACGACCCGAGAGGGGCTCGGGCGACCCAGTACGTCTGCCATCCACGTGCTGGTCCCGACCAACGCGTCGAGGTCGACGCCGGTCTCGATGCCCAGGCCGGTGAGCATCCAGACGAGGTCCTCGGTGGCGAGGTTCCCGGTGGCGGACTCGGCGTACGGGCAGCCGCCGAGGCCCCCCGCACTGGCGTCGAACGTGGTGACCCCGTGACGCAGCGCGGCGTACGCGTTGGTCAGCGCCTGGCCGTACGTGTCGTGGAAGTGCATCGCCAGCGACGAGTCCGGCAGTCCGGCGGCGTTGAAGGCGTCGAGCAGGGCCTGCACGTGCCCGGCGGTGCCGACGCCGATGGTGTCACCGAGGCTGAGCTGGGAGGCGCCGAGGTCGAAGAGCCGTTTGCCGACCGAGACGACCTGCTCGATCGGGACAGCCCCCTCCCAGGGGTCACCGAAACACATGGAGACGTACGCCCGGACGTCCATCCCGGCTGCACGTGCGCGCGCGACGGTCGGCTCGAACATCGCGAACTGCTCGTCGAGACTGCGGTTGAGGTTGCGTTGCGCGAAGGTCTCGGTGGCGCTGCCGAAGATCGCGATGTGCTCCAGGCCGAGCTCGAGCGCCCGGTCGAGGCCGCGCTCGTTGGGCACCAGCACCGGCAGCGCCCGTCCGGTCTCGCCGAGGAGCGCCATCAACTCGGCGGCGTCGGCGAGCTGGGGCACCCACTTGGGGTGCACGAAGCTGGTCGCCTCGACGACCGGCAGGCCGGCGGCGAGCAGGCGCTCGACGAACCGCGCCTTGTCGGCGACCGGCACGACCGCCGACTCGTTCTGCAGCCCGTCCCGGGCGCCGACCTCGTAGATCGTGACCTTCGCGGGCAGACCCGCCTCGGGAACGACCATCGGCCGCGGCCGCTCGATCCGCTCAGTCATCGTGGCCTCCCTCATCGGTCTCGATGACGAAGAGAACAGCGCCGAGGGCCACCTGCTTCCCCACGACGGCATCGACCTCGGTGACCGTGCCCGCGAAGGGTGCCTTGAGCGCGAGCTCCATCTTCATCGCCTCGAGCACCCCGACCGTCTCACCTTCGACCACCCGGTCACCGACGGCCACGTTGACCGCGAGGACGGCACCCGGCATCGGTGCCGCGAGCCGCCCGTCACCGGCGACCGGACCCCTGTCGGCGAACGGGTCCGGAGCGTCGAAGGCGAACCGGTGTCCCCGATGGACGACCTCGGTGCCCGAGCCATTGCGACGGACGTACCCGTCGCCGAGGTCTGCCAGCGAGATCGCCCGGACGCCGGCCA
>DASVMH010000331.1:0-4222 GCA_036384455.1 Marmoricola sp.
CCGAGTTGGGCATCGATCCCGACGGGTCGGTTGAGGATCAGCCACCCTTGCGGATCGGACTGGTAGGTGTGGTGGGCGGTGTTCAAGAACTTCGTGTGGAAGTTGTAGACATCGTGGTGGTAGTGCCACATCGACCGCAGCGCCTGCACCGCCTGGCCGAAGAAGCCGTGCGGCTTGTGCTTGATGTAGTCGCCCCAGTACGGGCCGTACTGCGTGTTCGACAGGTTCGCCTCGTAGATCTGGTGGTGCATCAGCCAGCCGGTCCAGGAGGCGACGTAGATCAGCAGCGGGAGCAGGACCAGGTAGCCCAGTGCCGGGAACTCGTCGAGGAACGCCGCCTTCCACCAGGCGCCGCGGATGCCCAGCTTGCGGCGTGCGCCGGTGTCCCAGACCCACATGAGCAGGCACATGCCGGCCAGCGCGAACAGCGCGTCCCACTTGCAGGCGAGCGCGCACCCCCACATCACGCCTGCGGCCAGTCGCCACGGCCGCCACCACATCGGCGGCCCCCAGTCGACGGGGCGAGGGCCGAGGTTGGCGTACGCCTCGGGCATCTTGTCGCGACCCCAATCGCGGTCGGCGGCCATGCAGTGCACCGCGCACAGGATGAAGAAGGCGACGTAGATGTCGAGCAGCGCCAGCCGGGAGAGCACCAACTGCATGCCGTCGCAGCACATCAGGATGCCCGCGACCAGGCCGAGCAGGTTCGAGCCGGTCACCCGGCGCGTGAACCGGATCATCACCAGGACCATCAGGGTGCCGATCACCGCAGAGGAGATCCGCCAACCGAACGGAGTCATCCCGAAGGTCTGCTCGCCGAGCGCGATGATCCACTTGCCCAGCGGGGGGTGCACGAACATCTCGGGTGTCGAGGTCCACTGGTGCAACGTGTGGCCGGCGAGGATCTGGTCGTTCGCCTTGTCGACGTAGTCGCGTGCGTAGCCGAAGTGCAGCATCGACCAGGCGTCCTTGGCGTAATACGTCTCGTCGAACTCGAACGAGTGCGGCCGGCCGAGCTGCCACATGCGCAGGAAGCCTGCGATCGCGGTGATGACCAGGGCGCCGGCCCACTCCACCCGCCGACTTGCGCCTGAATCCCGCCGAGTTGCGCCTGAATCCGGTTGAGTTGCGCCTGCGATCACTGCAGGCTCGACGGACGACGCGCTCACGCATGCAATGTAGAGGGTCGGGGCGGGGACTGTAATGATCGGGGCGTGGACGCGGCGGAGGAGCGGTACGGGCAGGGCGTGCTGGTCCTCGCCGGTACGCCGATCGGCCGGATCGAGGACGCCCCCGCGCGCCTGGCGAGCGAGTTGGCCGGTGCCGATGTGATCGCGGCGGAGGACACCCGGCGGTTGCGGAGGCTGCTCACCGGACTCGACGTCGAGCCGTCCGGGCGG
Source organism: Marmoricola sp. (assembly GCA_036384455.1). Lineage (GTDB taxonomy): Bacteria > Actinomycetota > Actinomycetes > Propionibacteriales > Nocardioidaceae > Marmoricola. Next base: position 1,401 of record DASVMH010000331.1, read on the forward strand.
ATCGTGTCGTACTTCGAGGGGAACGAGGAGGCCCGCACGCCGCAACTGCTCGAGGCGCTGCGCGACGGCGATCGGGTCGTGCTGGTGACCGATGCGGGGATGCCGAGCGTCTCCGACCCCGGCTATCGCCTGGTGGCGGCCGCGGTCGCCGAGGACATCGGGGTCACCGCGGTCCCCGGGCCGTCGGCGGTCCTGACCGCGCTCGCCGTCAGTGGCCTGCCCGTCGACCGGTTCTGTTTCGAGGGCTTCTTGCCCCGCAAGGCGGGCGAGCGTGCCCGCCGACTCACGGAGGTCGCCGCCGATCGCCGCACGATGGTCTTCTTCGAGGCTCCGCATCGCACGGCGGCGACACTCACCGCGATGGCCGAAGCCTTCGGTGGCGATCGACGTGCCGCAGTGTGCCGCGAGCTGACCAAGACCCACGAGGAGGTCCGTCGCGGTCCCCTCACCGAGTTGGCCGCCTGGGCGGCCGAGGAGGTGCGCGGCGAGGTGACGATCGTGGTCGCCGGCGCGCCCGCCCCCGGACGGGTGGACGACCCCGCCGAGTTGATCGCACGGGTACGGGCGCTCGAGGACGGCGGCACCACGCGCAAGGAGGCGATCGTGGAGGTCGCCCGATCCGCCGGCGTACCCAAGCGGGTCGTGTACGACGCCGTGCACAAGCCGGCCCCGGCCGAAGGAGGTGGCCGGCCTTGAGGCCCGAGGCACCGGAGCCGTTGCCGCACCCGGTGGTCGACAACCACTGCCACCTCGACGTCGCCCGTGACGGCGAGACGCCGCTGCCGGTGGGCGAGGCCCTCGCCTCGGCGTCCGCGGTCGGGGTCCCGCGGATCGTGCAGGTCGGATGCGACCTCGCCGGGTCCCGTTGGGCAGCTGAGACGGCAGCGGCCCACGACGCGATCGTCGCCGGGGTGGCATTGCACCCGAACGACGCGCCGCCGCTCGCCGACCGCGGTGAGCTCACGGACGCACTCGCCGAGATCGAGGCGATCGCGGCCGCGCAGCCGCGGGTCCGCGCGATCGGGGAGACCGGCCTCGACTACTTCCGTACGGACGAGTCCGGGCGCTCAGCGCAGCACGAGTCGTTCCGTGCGCACATCGACATCGCCAAGCGACTCGACCGCACCCTGGTGATCCACGACCGCGATGCCCATGCCGACGTGCTGGCGACCCTCGACGCGGTCGGTGCGCCCGATCGTTGGGTGATGCACTGCTTCTCCGGGGACGCGGACCTCGCCAGGCGGTGCCTGGATCGCGGGGCGTATCTCTCCTTCGCGGGGACCGTGACGTTCAAGAACGCCGAGCCCCTGCGCGACGCCCTCCGGATCGCCCCGGCCGACCGGATCCTGGTGGAGACGGACGCCCCGTTCCTCACCCCGACGCCGCACCGAGGGCGTACGAACGCCTCTTACCTGATCCCGTTGACGATGCGCGCGATGGCGGCCACCCGTGGCGCCGATCTCGGCGAGTTGTGCGCGGCCGTCGAGGCCAACACGTTCGCCGCGTTCGGTGGTCCCTGGGGCTGAATCGGGCCGAAAACCCTTGTGGCGCAGGCCACAACGGCCGGGTGACTTAACCCACCGAACCCGCGTAAAGCCCTTCGAAACGGCCGTGATCGGTTTGTGATCAACGGTCGATCTGTGTTCGGGTCGAAGCACGGAACAGCCGGTTTCCACGAGATTCCGGGCCCCGATCACAGCGGCCCCCACCAGGGTCCGCGCGAACAAGGAGCGAACCCGTGCGCGACTTCATCACGCACCTCGGACGCAAGAAGACCCTGACCCTCGGCCTCACCGCCGCCGTCGTCACCGCCGTCGCGGTCACGACCGTCGGGTATCAGACCATGACCGACAAGGTCCACCTCTCCGTCGACGGCCACGAGCAGACGGTGCACACCTTCGGGAGCACCGTCGGCGACGTGCTCGACCAGGTGGGCATCCACCTCGGCGACCACGACATCGTGGTGCCGAGCGCCGACTCACCGATCGTCGACGGCGGCGACATCACCGTCCGGTACGGGCGCAAGGTCGACGTCGCCGTCAACGGCGACAAGACGTCGTTCTGGACCACCGCGATGACGGTCGACACCGCGCTGCTGCAGCTGGGCACCGACTACCCCGATGCCGCGCTGTCGGCGAGCCGCAGTGCCTCCATCTCGCGTGAGGGCATGGCACTGAAGATCGCCACGCCCAAGACGTACCGCTTCAAGATCGGTCGTCACCACGTGGTGACGCACAAGATCGCGGCCTTCGATGCACGTGATGCCCTCGACCGACTGCACGTGAAGTACGACGACAACGACCTGATCACCCCGTCGCCGAGCAAGGCTCTGCACGCAGGCAGCCTGATCCGCCTGGTGCGGGTCACGGTGAGCAAGAAGCATGTCAATGACGAGACCACGCACGCCCGCGTGATCCGCCGCAACGACCCCACGATGGCGCAGGGCGAGACCCAGCTCATCCGCGGTGGCACCACCGGTTCGCGCGACGTGACCTACAAGGTGATCCACCACAACGGCCACGTGTTCAAGCGGATCGTGCTGAGTCAGGACGTCCACTACGCCCCGACGCCTGAGATCCTGCTCGTGGGCACCAAGGCCGCGGCTCCCGCAGCCAACTATGCGTCCGGCAGCACCGTCTGGGACCGCATCGCCGCGTGCGAGTCCGGTGGCAACTGGGCGGCCAACACCGGCAACGGCTATTACGGCGGGCTCCAGTTCAACCTCGGCACCTGGCGTGCCAACGGCGGCACCGGTCGGCCCGATCAGGCCAGCCGCGCGGAGCAGATCCGTGTCGCCGAGCACGTCCGCGACGCCAGTGGCG
>DASVMH010000332.1:0-2417 GCA_036384455.1 Marmoricola sp.
AGCGCGGTGCCCAGCACCGCCATCGCGATGGTCGACAGCACGTCCTGCAACATGGAGCTCAGCGGGTAGTTCGCGGAGGAGAACTCCGGCGGCATGGTGCTGCGCAGGAACGTCCACATGTCGCCCAGGCCGGAGACGAGGGCGCCGAGGCCGAACTCCGTCGCCCGCCAGGAAACGACCACGAGCACCAGCGCGACGATGCCCAGCACGGCCAGGACGACGCCGCGCCGGGTGATCGGCGGACGCAGCCGGCCCACCGCGGCCGGCGCCGCGGGGGTGGGTTCGATGGGGCGGACCAACGTGGTCATCGCAGGCTCGCCGCCTGCCGAACCGACGAGAACGCCGGAGCCTGGGCGGCTTCCTCAACCGCCGGCTCGTCGAGGACGCGCTGGTAGATCTCCATGACCTGGTCGCGGCCGACGGCGTCGGCCCGCACGTCGAGGACGACGCCACCGGCGCGCAGGCCGATGATCCGTTCGGCCCACTTGAGCGCGAGATCGACCTGGTGCAGGCAGACCATGATGGTGATGTCGTGCTCCTGACAGATGCCGAACATCAGGTCCATCACCTGCTCGGAGGTCTCCGGGTCGAGGGAGGCCACCGGCTCGTCGGCGAGCAGGATCTTGGGGCGCTGCATCATCGCGCGGGCGATCGCCACCCGCTGTTGCTGGCCGCCGGACAGGGTGCCGGCCCGCTGGAAGGCACGGTCGGCGAGACCGACGCGATCCAGGTGCGCCAGTGCCTCGCGGCGCAGCGACAGCGGATAGCTCAGGGTGCCCAGGCGCGGCCCGCGAAGTCGGCCCAGCGCCCCGGAGAGCACGTTCTCCAGGGCGGTGAGCCGGCCCACGAGCTCGAACTGCTGGAAGACGAACCCGATCCGCCGGCGTAGCTCACGCACCTCGCGCCGGCGTGCCGTGCCGAGGTCGGTGCCGAGCACGTTGATGCTGCCCGACGTCGGTCTGTGCAGGCCGTTGATGGTGCGGAGCAACGTTGACTTGCCGGAACCCGAGAGACCCAGCAGGGCGACCATCTGGCCGGCCGGCACCCCGAGGCTCACGTCGTCGAGAGCCACGGTCTGACCGAACAACTTCCGGACGTTGCGAAACGAGATCACGGGTGCCGTGGTCATCGCGGCCGTCATCGCGGGACTCATCCCAGGGGTCATCTCTGCCGGGTCTCCTCGGGTCTTCCTCGGCTGTCGGTCAGGCGCCTGTTGGTCAGGCGTCCGGGTTGGTGCAGGAGGTCGACTTGGTCTCGGCGCAGACCTTGTCGATCACCGAGTAGTCGGCCACCGACGGCGGCTTGAAGCCCCAGATACCCATGGTCTTCTTGCAACTGGCGGCGTCGGAGCAGATGCCGAGCTTGGTCAACTGGTCGGCGTTGCCATAGGTGTCGAGGACGTTCTCGAGCTGGGCACGCAGGTCGGCGGGCAGGCTCGTGCTCACGGCGATCGGGCTGCCCGGGATCAGCGGCGACTGCCAGACCTGGCGCACGTCGCTGGCCTTGACCTTGCCCTGCTCCTCCAGCTGCGGCGCGATCACGTCCTCGCTGAAGCCGACCTCGCAGGTGCCCTTGGCGATCGACTCCAGGGAGGCGTCATGCGCACCGGCGAACACCGGCTTGACGTCGGTCTGCGGGTTCAGGTGGACCTGCATCAGGCCGTAGGTCGGGAACAGATAGCCGGAGGTCGAGGCCGGGTCGACGAAGCAGGTCTTCTTGCCCTTGAAGTCGGCCAGGCTGTTCACACCGGTCTGGCTGGCATTGGCCCAGCCGATCGAGTGGTAGCTGCCGTCGTCGGTCGCCGAGTTGGCCATGATGCCGACGTTCTCGACGCCGACCCCGGTGTGTTCGGCGATGTAGAAGGAGAGCGGACCGTACTCGACCAGGTCGACCTTGTGGGCCTTCTGCGCCTCGATCAGGGCGGCGTAGCTGGTGCCCGAGAAGACCTTGACCTTCAGGCCGAGCTTCTGGGTGATGAGCTTCTCGATCGGTTCCAGCGAGGCTTCGAGTTGGGTGGCGTTCTCCACCGGGATGGACCCGATGGTGATGGTCGAGGGCCAGTTCGGGTGGGCGCTGTTGCCGGCGGAGGCCGAGCCGCTGTCGCTGCCACAACCGGCGACGGCGATCGAGCCGACCGCGGCGAGAGCGGTCAGAACGATACTGGTGCGACGGAACATGATGGGCCGGGTTCCTCTCGGGATCGGGATGGTGATCTCAGCGGGGTGGTGCGGGTTCCACGAGCGGCACAGCGCCCTGCGTGAGCGCCGCGAGCTCCACAGCGAGCCCGGAGGCCGCCGTCACCACGCCGCGGTCGCGGCGGGTGAGATCGGTGTCGAAGGCCGGTGGCCTTCCGTGGGTGTCGAAGGCCGGTGGCCTTCCGTGGATGTCGAAGGCCGGTGGCCTTCCGTGGATGTCGA
>DASVMH010000333.1:0-8208 GCA_036384455.1 Marmoricola sp.
CGACATCAGGCCCGATGGCGGCGACGACACCGGCCCCCTCGGAGCCGAGTCGCACCGGCAGGTTGTCGGGGTCCGTGCCGAACATGCCGCTGTAGACCTTCACGTCCCACTGGTTCACGCCGGCCGCCCTGATCTCGACGAGCGCCTCGCCGGGGCCGGGTGCGGGGACATCGATGTCGATCAGCTCCAGGGCCTCGGGGCCCCCGTACGCTGCCGCGACGACGGCTCGGGCGTTGTGCTCGCTCATGGTGCCCAACCTAGGGCAACGTCCAGCGACGGGATATTGCGACGAGCGTTCGGGCGCGGCCTCGTAGACTTGCCCGGTGAGCTCCACCATCCCCGATCTCGCTGCGCTGCACGCCCTGGGCCCGCAGCAGCAGCCGTCCTACCCGGATGCCGCCGCGGTCGAGGCGGCAGTCGCGAAGCTGCGCTCCTGCCCGCCGCTGGTCTTCGCGGGCGAGTGTGACGAACTCAAGGGGAAGCTCGCCGCCGTGGCGCGCGGGGAGGCGTTCCTCCTCCAGGGCGGGGACTGCGCGGAGACCTTCGACGGCGTCACCGCCGACAACGTACGCAACAAGTTGCGGGTGCTGCTGCAGATGGCTGTGGTGCTCACCTACGCCGGCTCGGTCCCGGTCGTGAAGCTGGGCCGTCTCGCCGGGCAGTACGCCAAGCCGCGCTCCTCCGACCTCGAGACCCGTGATGGCGTGACGCTGCCGGCCTACCGTGGCGACGCCGTCAACGGCTTCGACTTCACCGAGGCGGCACGTGTGCCCGACCCGCAGCGGCTGGTCGACGTCTACAACGCCAGCGCCGCAACGCTCAACCTCGTGCGCGCCTTCGTCACCGGCGGCTATGCCGATCTGCGCCAGGTGCACACCTGGAACACCGACTTCGTCCGCGACTCCTCGGTCGGCAAGCGCTACGAGAAGGTCGCGAAGGAGATCGACAAGGCGCTCGCCTTCATGCAGGCGATCGGCGCCGATCCCGACGAGTTCCACCGCGTCGACTTCCACTCCAGTCACGAGGCGCTGGTGCTCGAGTACGAGCACGCGATGACCCGCATCGACTCGCGCACCGACCAGCCGTACGACGTCTCCGGGCACTTCGTCTGGATCGGCGAGCGCACCCGCCAGCTCGACAACGCCCACGTCGAGCTGCTCAGCCACATCCGCAACCCGATCGGGGTCAAGCTCGGCCCGACCACGAGCGCCGACGACGCGATCGCGCTCGCCGGCCGGCTCAACCCCGACAACGAACCCGGCCGGCTCACCTTCATCACCCGCTTCGGCGCCGGGAAGATCCGTGACGGGCTCCCGCCGCTCCTTGAGAAGGTCACCGCCGCGGGCCTCGAGGTCGCGTGGGTGTGCGATCCGATGCACGGCAACACCTTCGAGGCCTCATCGGGCTACAAGACCCGCCGCTTCGACGACGTGATCGAGGAGGTCCAGGGCTTCTTCGACGCGCACCGCTCGGTCGGCACCTGGCCCGGCGGCGTCCACGTCGAACTCACCGGCGACGACGTCACCGAGTGCGTCGGCGGCGGAGAGGAACTCGCCGAGATCGACCTCGGCAACCGCTACGAGTCGGTGTGCGACCCGCGCCTCAACAGGGTGCAGTCCTTGGAACTCGCCTTCCTCGTCGCCGAGATGCTGCGCCAGGCCTGAGTGTCGTCACCCGCGGCACCTGGCGGCGTTGTCGTCGCGAGCGGCGTACGTCGGAGCCGGGGCCCGAGCGGCTGACGGGCCGTTGTGGGTCGCGGTCGTTGTCAGCGGCGACGGAGGTGGGCAGATGGCTCGCGCGGGCGGTCGGCTGTCCGGCTTGCGATGGGTTGTCCCTTTCGTACGCGGGTGCGTGGCCTTAGGTCGGGATTTCCAGTCACCAGGTGACTGGAAATCGGGACCTAAGCTGTCAGCACGCCCCTCGACCCGAGGAAACCACCGTAAACCCGACAGTGGGCCGCAACTGCGCGTCCACCTCCGTCGTCGCTGCCGACTACCGCAACCCATGGCCGCCAGTCAGCCGCGCTCGGCGCCATCTCCGGCGAACGCCGTGCGCGAGTCCGTGCGACGCCCACCCCCGAACCTTCACGCACCCGCGCCAGCCGCCACCGCACCCGGCGCTAGCGTGGCCCCGTGATCGATCTGCGCTCCGACACCGTCACCCGTCCGACCGAGGCGATGAGGGAGACGATGGCGCGCGCGGATGTCGGTGACGACGTCTACGGCGAGGACCCGAGCGTCAACAAGCTGCAGGAGCGCGTCGCCGAGATGTTCGGCAAGGAGGCGGCGCTGTTCACCCCGACCGGGTCGATGGCCAACATGCTCGCCGTCGCGTCCCTGGTCGCGCCCGGGGCCGAGGTCCTCTGTGAGGCGCGTGCGCACATCGTCCGCGCCGAGTTGGGTGCGCACGGCGCGTTGACGGGCATCACGTCACGTACGTGGAGCAACCCTGACGGGCAGATCGATCTGCCCGCGATCCAGGAGATGTACGCCCCCGACATGGGGCCCTTCTTCGTCCGCACGACAGCGGTCTCGGTGGAGAACACCCACAACTTCGCCGGCGGTTCGGTGCTGCCCGTCGAGGACCTGCGCGCGCTCTCGGCGTGGTCGCGCGGCGTCGGGATCGGCGTGCACATGGACGGTGCCCGCATCTGGAACGCCCATGTCGCGACCGGGACGCCGCTGTCCGAGTACGGCGCGATCGCCGATGTCGTGGCCGTGTGCCTGTCGAAGGGGCTCGGCGCGCCGGCCGGGTCACTCGTGGTCGGGTCGGCGGATGCGATCGCCGAGGCCCGGGTGCGCCGCAAGCGCCTCGGCGGCGGCATGCGTCAGGCCGGGGTGCTCGCTGCCGCAGGGCTGCACGCCCTCGACCATCATGTCGAACGACTGGCCGACGATCACGCCAACGCGCGGTTGATCGCCGAGGCGTGCGGGGTCGACCCGGCGTCGGTGCCGACCAACATCGTCGTCGTCGACGTCCCCGATGCGACGGTGGTCGTCGAGACGGCACGGTCCGAAGGTGTTCTGGTCGGCGCGGTCGGTCCCCAGCGCGTACGCCTGCTCACGCATCTCGACGTCTCCCGCGCCGACGCCGAGCACGCTGCGGGGGTGCTCAGCGACATCCTCAGTCGTTGAGGTCGCACGCCTTGGCGTCGTGCGCGTCGTCGTAGGCGCGCATCCTGAGGGTCTGGTGGGTTGCCACTGTGAACGTGCGCCCCGTCGTGGTGATGTCGAGCTTGGGCCAGTCGTACATCGACAAGGTGCCGGCGGAGTTGCAGCCTTTGGCACGCCAGCCGATGCCGAGCCGGAACGCTCGGGTCGCGTGAGCGGGGATGGTCGTCTCGATCCGGTAGGAACCCTCGCCCTTGGGGGCGAAGCGCACCTGGGCGGTCGAGTAGCCGCGGATCTCGGCTCCACCCTCGTTGCCGAGGATGTCCCCGGGGATGTCGCGGACGCGCACCGGATGGCCCGAGTCGTTGGACACAGTGAGCCGTACGGTGCAGCGCCACCCCGGCCGGGAGCGGACGTAGATCCGGCCGCGGTGGTCCTGGGTGAGGACGCGCGGGCAGTGCAGGTCCCACGCCGTGTGCACGTCGGCGACGCGGGCGTTGCCGGCGTGGTGCCATAGGCCGAACCCGACTGCTGCTGCGACGAGGACCACGACGATCGGTCCGGCGATGATCCAGAGACGGCGGTTGCGCAGCACAGAAGGGCCCGAGATCACGCACGCATCATTCCACGGTCACACCGCGATGTGGGTGACCTCCGCCTCGACCTTGCGGCGGGGAAGGACCTCGACGATCACCATCGCGGCAACGACCATCCCGCCGCCCAGCAGCATCCGCCACGTCACCGACTCCGAGCCGAAGAGGACGGCGAAGAACGCCGCGAAGACCGGTTCCATGCTCATGATGATCGCCGCCTGGGTAGCCGGCAGGTGCGCCTGCGCCCAGGTCTGGCCGAGCAGTGCGAGGGCGCCGGCGAAGACGGCCATGTAGACGATCGAGAGCCAGTCGGAGGTACGCGTGGGCAACGTGATCCCGCCCGGGACCGCCGCGATCACGCAGATCACCGCGATCACGACGATCTGCACGATGGACATGCCGATCGCCTCGGCGGGGCTCGACCAGGCGCCGAGGCCGACGATGTGCAGGGCGTAGATGACGGCGGCGACGAGCGTCAGCGCCTCGCCGTACCCGAGGGAGACGCCGCTGAGGGTCAGCACCCCCAACCCGCCGACGGCGAGCAGCACCGCGAACCACGTCATCGGCACGATCCGGGTGCGCAGGATCAGTGCACCGAGCAACGGGGTGCAGACGACGTACATCCCGGTGATGAAGCCGGACACGCTCGCCGGTGTGTGCGCCAGGCCGGCGGTCTGCAGGATCTGGGCACCTCCGTAGAGCGCGCCGAGCACGACCGCGTGCCGACGATGGTCGCGGTCGAGTCGACCGACCGCGCGCGGTGACAGCGCGAGCAGCACGACGGCGGCGATAGCGAACCTGACCGCGAGGAAGTCGATCACCGGCACCCGGTCGAGCAGCCCGTGGATCAGGAAGAACGTCGACCCCCAGCAGGCCGCCATCGCGAGCAGCGCCGTCGAGGCGAGCAGGCGGGTCCGATGCGTCACGGAGTGACCCTAGTGGTGCCTAGACCAGGATGAGGGTGATGGTGCTGCCGACCGGGACCCGCGTGTTCGGCGCCGGGTCCGTGTTGGCAACGCGGTCCAGGTGGAAGTAGATCGACGAGTTCTTGCGTCGTACGTTCAGGCCCATGGCCTCGAGCCGACGCTTGGCGCCGTCGTAGCTCGAGCCACGCACGTCGGGCAGGGTGACCATCTGCGGTCCCTTGCTGATCACCAACGTGATCGTGTCGCCCTTGTGTCCTGTGCCGCTGTCGGGGGACTGGCTGAGCACGCTGCCCTTGGGGATCGACGTGGAGAAGTCGCGCGCGCCCTCGTCGACCTTGAAGCCGAGCTTCTTCAGACGCTTCTTCGCAGCTGCTGCCTTCTCGCCGGTGAGGTTCGGGATGTCGATCGGCTTCGGACCCTTGCTGAGCACCACGTCGATCGCGGTGTCGCGGCGCTGTTCGCTGCCCGCATGCGGATCGCTGGAGATGACCTGGTCCTGGGGGATCTTGCCGGAGTAGCGCTGGCTGGTGTCGCCGAGGACCAGGTCGGCGTCCTCGAGCGCGGAGCGGGCCTGGTCGAGGGTCATCCCGCGCAGCTTGGGCACCTTGTGGCGTTCGGGTCCCTTCGAGAGGACCACGTCGACCGTGCCGTGTTTGTGGATCCGATCGCCCGCTCCGGGATCGCTGCTGATCACCGCACCCTTGACGAAGTTCTCCGAGTATTCGGTGTGGTCGACGTGCATCGAGAGCCCCGACTTCTCGAGCTTCGTCTTGGCCGCGGCCGACGAGAGGTCGATGACGCTCGGCGTCACGGTGTAGCGGGCGATCCCGAAGTACCAGCCGCCCAGGCCGATCAGCAGCACCAGTGCGACGAGGGCCGCGAGGAGGAGGGGACCACGACGTCCGGGGCGTTCGAGGGGCGGCTCGGGGACGTCGGCCCCGGGTCCGGGACCGACGGGGACGGCGACGGTGTGGTCCTCCTGGGTTGCGGGGAGGTACGGTCCGGCGGTGGCCGTCTCGTAGTCGTCAAGCGCGCCCGGGGTCGAGGGGTCGATGATCCGCTCGGGCAGCGCCCCCTGGAGGTCGGGCAACTCGTCCGTGTGCTCGCGCACCGACGGGGTGAGGTCCTCGGTGAGCTCGGCATCCGCGCGTACGCCCTGCTCCAGCGCCTGCTTGACGCGACGCACCTGGTGGAGCAGCACCCCGGCGTCGGCGGGGCGCACGGATGTGTCGCGCGCCGTCGCGCGCGCGACCAGGGCGTCGACATAGTCGGGCAACCCGGGAACGACCGCGGACGGTGCCGGGATGTCCTCGTGTACGTGTTTGTAGGCGACCTGGATCGGGGTGTCCGCCTGGTGCGGCTTGCGTCCCGTGAGCATCTCGTAGAGCAGCACGCCTGCGGCGTAGACGTCGGCGCGCGCGTCCGCGTGGCCGTCGGCGACCAGTTCCGGCGCGAGGTACGAGACGGTGCCGATCAGCAGCCCACCCGTCGTCGTGGCGTGGGTCTCGGCGTTGACGGCGCGCGCCAGCCCGAAGTCGGCGACCTTGACGTCATCATGATGCCCGGGCTCGCCGGCACCGGCAGAGGTGATCAGGACGTTCTCGGGCTTGATGTCGCGGTGGATCATCCCGTTGCGATGGGCCGCCGAGAGCGCGGCCAGGACGGGCTCGAGCAGGGTGAGCGCCCGCGAGGGCGACATCGGTGCCTCGGCCCGGATCACGTCCCTCAGCGTCTGACCGCGGATGTGCTCCATGACGAGGAACAAGGTGTCGCCGTCGGCGCCCTGGTCGAAGACGGCGACGACGTTGGGGTGGGACAGCTTCGCCGCCGAGCGGGCCTCCCGCTCGAAGCGACGGACGAAGTCGGGGTCGTCGGCGAGACCGGCGTGCATGATCTTGATCGCGACCTGGCGGTCCAGGCGCAGGTCGGTGCCTTCGTACACCGATGCCATGCCGCCGCGGGCGATGCGCGGCCCGACGCGATATCTGCCGTCGAGGACACGCCCGACCAGCGGGTCGCCAGTGTTGTCCACGCGTAGTCCTCCCGGGTCGGGTGGGGAAGGGAACCGGCCCGTTGTCGTGTCGCGGAGTTTAGTTGGTCGGGGGCGCCGATCGTGGCAGGTGGGGGCGGCTGGCACGATGTCGTGGTGAGTGCGATCGAGGGTCTGGTGGACCAGTGGCTCGACTGGGCCGCAGCGGCGGACGAGTTGGGCGTCCCTGCGAGCAGGGTGCGCCAGCTGGTCAAGGACCATCAGTTGGCCGCCGTGGCCCCCGAGGCCGGCGGTGCGGCGCGGGTGCCGGCGGCGCTGCTGATGGACGGCGAGATCGTCAAGGGCGTCTCGGGTGTGCTCACCGTCCTGCACGATGGCGGCTACGACGACATCGAGGCGCTGAGTTGGCTGTTCACCGCGGACGACACCCTCCCGGGCCGTCCGATCGACGCGCTGCGGGAGAACCGCGGCTCCGAGGTCAAGCGCCGGGCCCAGGCGATGGCGTTCTGAGGTTCCTACACCTCACGCTGGGTGACTTGCGCGGCGAGAGCGCCCAGGGCGGTGCGGGCCGTCTCGTCGATCTGCGCGTCGTCCAGTGCGGCGAGTGAGCGCGTGGTCAACACGTCGATCTGCTCCTCGACCCGCTCCCGGGCTCCGGACCTGTCGATCAGGTCGCGCAGTGCCTCGACCTGCGCGTCGGTCAGGGGGGTGCCGAGCCCCTCGTCGAGGAGCCGGGCGTCGGCTGTGGGTAGCGCCTCGAGAGCATGCGCGACCAGCACGGTCCGCTTGCCCTCGCGCAGGTCGTCGCCGGCCGGCTTCCCGGTGACGACCGGGTCACCGAAGACCCCCAACATGTCGTCGCGCAGTTGGAAGGCCTCGCCGAGCGGGAGGCCGAAGGCGCTGAGCTGGTCGATGACCTCGGGCGCGGCGCCGGCGAGTGCCGCGCCGACGTGCAGCGGCCGTTCGATGGAGTATTTCGCCGACTTGTAGCGGAGCACCGTCATGGCGGTGGCGGCATCCGCGTGCCCACGAGCCTGGACGGAGACGTCCAGGAACTGGCCGGCGACGACCTCGGTGCGGGTCAGGTCGAGATACCGCAGGGCGGCGAGGACGGCGGTGTCGCCGAAGCCGGACGTACGCAGGAGTTCGTCGGCCCAGCTGAGGAGCAGGTCACCGAGGAGGATCGCGGCGGCGGCGCCGTATCGGTCGGCCGGGCCGGTCCAACCCTCGTCGCGGTGCAGGTCCTCGAACGCGCGATGGGTCGCCGGGCGACCGCGGCGGACGTCGGAGGCATCCATGTAGTCGTCATGCACCAGAGCGCTGGCATGCAGGAGTTCGAGCGAGGCGCAGGCACGGAGGAGGGCGTCGATGTTCGGGGTCTCTGCGTCGGGAACGGCGTGGAAGCCCCACCAGCAGAACGCTGCACGGAACCGCTTCCCCCCGGAGACGACGCTGCGCGCCTCATCGAGCAGCCTGGCCGCGTCCGGGCCGAGTGGTGCCAGCAACGGCGCCTGCTGGTCGCAGAATTCGGCGCACGTGCGCTCGATGTCACGGCGGAACGGGGCCGGATCCCACGGGCCGTCCCATCT
>DASVMH010000334.1:0-11324 GCA_036384455.1 Marmoricola sp.
GGTTCGCGATCACCGCGATCCCGCTCGTCGGGCCCTTGGGGGTGGCGTAGCCGTACCCGGCGTACTCGATCAGCGTGGGGTACGGCCCCGTGTACGGCAGACCGAGCGACGGCAGCAGCTTCTCGATCCCGTCCGGAACGCCCACCCCGAGCGTGGCCGGCGCGGTCGGCAGATGCACGGAATAGGCGAGCTTGGTGCCGTCACGCGTGGTGATGTAGCCGTAGCCGGTGTCGGGGATGGACTGCTTCTCGAAGCTGGTGTTCCACGGTTTCGAGGCGTCGGTGTGCACGGCGACCGGGCCGGCGACCTTGCCGCTCGAGAGCACCTTGACCCGATAGCCACGACCCGGCTTGACGTTGCGGAACAGCACGCCGCCCAACGAGGTGGCCCGCTTGACCTGGACCCGCTTCCGCTTCGCGTTGAGCAACTCGACCTTGGCGCGCGCCGGCACCCCGGTGACATCGACCTGGCGGGCGCTCCCGCGCGCGGTGAGGGCGCCGGTGGTCGCGGCCCTGGCGATCGTGGCCCTGGCGATCGTGGCGGGCGCCGAGCGGAGGTGTGCCGACGGTGCAGCAGCGTTCGCCGGGGTCAGCGTCAGACCGAGGCTTGCCGCCAGGGCGATGGTGAGGCCGACCGGCGCCACCTTCCGGAGCAGTCGCGTCATCTTGGTCACCTTCGCGCGGGATCTCGTACGCGGTGCTCAACGACGAACGACCCCTGAGGTCACTGATTTCGATACCGCCGGTTTCGTGCGAGGTCCGCTCAGCCGGTGGGTTCCGAGCCGTCCCCGGGTGAGCCGACTCCCAGGCCACCGGTCCAGGTGCCGCTGAAGTACGGCGGCCCGTAGCAGGTAGCCGTCACCGCGCCGTCCTCGGCCAGGAACGCAGACTTCTGGGCCTGGCCGCAGTACGTCGCGCGCGGCAGCGAGTGCGGGTCCTGGCCGCTGGTGTCCGGGTGGTTCGTGTTCGGAGGCGGGTCGACGCCGGCGCCTCCGCCGTTCTCGGCGCGCGTCGGCCCACTGTCGAAGACCACCAGGGCCGAGCCTGGTGACGGCAACGTGGTGAGCCGGTCCAGCCCCCAGAACGGCACCACGTCATTAGAGCGCCCGGACTGCAGGGCCGGCCACACCACCGGGACGCCAGCGGTGCGCGCCTCCGTCTCGGTCATCACGTTGGCGACCTGGTGGTCGCCGAGAGCCTCGTGCATGAGCACCTGGTGCGTCGGGGTGTCCGGCAACGGGTCACTGGTGAGGTGCGCGGCGTACCCGTCCGGGTCGGAGCGGTCCCAGAGCATCTGGTCGAGGTCGAGGATCACCAGCCGCTCGGCGGGGTTCGGGTAGGCGAGCTTGAACGGAGTGGCGAGTCCGAATTTCCCTGCGGCGGGCTCGAAGTCGGCCGAGCGCCCCAACAGCACCGAGTAGTCCATGCCGGTCACACCGAGCACGGCCCGGCGGATGTCCGGCGAGACCGCGGTGACGGTGCCGCCGTAGATGCCGCCCTGGCTGTTGCCGTCGTAGTAGAGCGCACTGGTGTCGATCACCGAGTGCCCGTGGGTCTGGAACGGTCTGGCCGTGCTGATCCCGCCCGGGGCGATCAGCGCCCGTCCCACGACGAGTTGGGCGAGGATGCCCTCTTGCATCCGGTCGGCCAGCGACGGGAAGCGGCTCATGTCCGCGAGGATGGTGAGCACGTTGGGGATGTCGCCCTGGGCCATGCCGAACCAGTCGGTGGCGCAGAAGACCACGCCGAACTGTTGCGACATCTGGCGCACGTTGCTGGCGTCGACCTCCTCGGCGGAGCCGAGCAGGCCGTGGCCGTACAACGACACCCGCAGCGGCGTGCCCGGCTCGGTGTACGCCTGGCGCGGGATGTTGCAGATCACCCGTGCCTGGTAGGCGATCGGGTTCTGCCTCGGCATGCCGTCCTTGCCGAGGGAGAAGCGGCCGGTGCCTACGTCCGGCACCCCGTTGCCCGCATCGAAACCGACCTCGGGCAGTTTGCTGGTGACCCCGTCAAGGTTGCTCAGGAACGCCTTCAACTGGGACGACGGGGCACGCATGGACGTGGGCACCACGCTGCACCTCGGGAAGATGTAGCACGGCACGTTGACGGTCAGCGTCACCTGGCGTGCGATGTCGGCGTCCTGGCTCTTGGTGCGGTGCTCGACCCGGACGACCTTGAACCTCGGCGAGGTGCCCTGCACGGTGCCGTCGGCGAGGTCGGTGTCACCGAGCTGGGCGAAGGCCCGGTTGCGCATCGACAACAGCCGACCGGTGGTGTCGCTGGCCGAAGCCACCGTGAAGTCCCAGGTGAGGTAGAGCCCGCTGGTCCCGATGCCGGACTCGCCGAGCTCGTGCACCAGCTCCGCGGTGTGGGCCGCGCGCACGTCCCAGCGCGGCGCGGTGCCGTTCACCTCTCGGGCGAATCTCGCCGTCGGCTTGATCAGGGCACCGCTCGCCGTACGCAGGTTGCGCAACGCGACGATGTAGCGGTGGCCCTCGGTGAAGTTGCGCGACGGGTGGATCATCAGCAGCGAGCGGTTTGACCCCGCGGTGAGGTCCACCTCCGACCACACCGGCCAGCGCTTCCCGGTGGCGGCGTCGATGACCACGATCGGCTGGTCGGCACGGGCGTAGTCGCCCATGTCGGTGACCTGTGCCGCCCCGGTGTTCCTCAGCGCCGCGTAGCTGTCCAGGCCCGGGACGTCGGCGAGGATCACCTGACCGGGGCTGAACCCGTCTCGTTGGTTCACCGAGGTGGGGTCGATCGGCACCTTCGCCTGGTTGCGCGGCATCGCCGCCCGGGTGATGTCGACCCGGCGCCCGGTTGCGGTGGTGGAGTCCGGACGGGTCCACCAGTCACTCGGGAACGGGAGCAGGCACTCCTTCTGGTTCGTGCCGGTGCAGCGTTTGCCACCGGCCGGGTGCCCGGGCTCGGTGGTCGCGGCTCCGGCCGCGGCGTGCGGCTGTACCGTCGCCGTCGGCTGCGGTGTCGCCTGCGCAGTCGCCAAGGTCATTCCGAGAGTGGTGGCCAGCGCGACCGCGAGTGCCGCCGGCATCACCTTCCGGAGCGTCTGCTTCATCTTTCCGCACCTCCGCTGCAGCCCGTACGTGGTGGTCAACGACGCGGGCCGCCGGAGGTCACTGAGTGTCGATACCTGCGGTCTCGACTGCCGTCTCGATCTGGTGCTCGGTCTGGAGGTCGAAGTGGGTGATCGACAGTTTCCACAGGGACGGCACGGGGCCGTCGTGGCCGAGCGTACGCAGCGCCGCAGCAGTGCTCTGCCGGATCAGCCGGGTCGCCCAGTAGAAGAGGAACGCGGCGAGGGGCAGTTCGGCCACGACCGCCATCAGCACGGACCAGAAGAGGCTCGGTGTGCCCCAGTCGAGGACGATGTCGAACCATGCGTCGCACACGAGCAGCGCCGAGGTGACGATGCAGCTGACCGCGACGTACTGCCGGCGCTGCCAGGTGCCGACGGCGGTGACCAGCATCCCGAGCACGAGCATCACGTCGAAGCCGACCCACGCCGCCTTCCACTGCTTGTCGGAATGGTGGTCGGGCAGGGTCGTGGCCAGGATGCCGATCCACGCCATCAACGCCAGCGACCCGGTGAGCATCACGACGGCGAACGCATGCCGTCGGACGAAGCGCATCACCTCGGGCGTGAGGATCTTGTGCAGCCACTCCTTCACGACGTTCATTGTGCGCCTCCCAGCGCCGCGGCGCAGGTCGACCTCGTCCATCGCCAGGGTCCGCAGGAGATCTCAGGACCACCATGCATGGAGGAAGCCGGCGAGCAACACCAGGAACCCACCTATCTCGCCGACGATCAGGGCCGCCATGAACAGCCGCATCGAAGGTGTGGCGGGGTGCATCTGGTTCTCGGTGTCCTTGCGCAGACCGTGCCATTGGTAGGACCCGATCGCCGATGCGAAGAAGAACACCTCGACCAGACCCGCCGCCAGATCGACCTGCCACGGCCAGTCGCTGAGCTCTGCGAACGCCGCGATCAGCACCAGTGCGAACGAGTAGAGCAGCGCAGCGCGATGCGCGATGTCGGTGTACGTGTGGGCGGAGCCGTCGGCGGATCGGATGATCTGCACGTACTTCTGCACGCCGAGTGCAAGTGCCCAGGTGAACACGATGCCGGCACAGAGGAGGAGGATCCGGGTCTCCGGACCGATCGCAGCTTCCATGGATGCATCTTGCACCGGCGCTCAGACCACTTCGATGGCATCCCCGACGCGGAGCACCCCGGGGGTGACGACGTCGGCGTAGATCGCGACGCACATGTCGCGCTCGGCCCCCAACGGCTTGAGCCAACGCCCGTCCGCACGCACGCCGTCCTGGTCGATGTCGATCATCCGGCAACGCTCGATCCGCTCGACCGGTCGCAGCCGGACCCCGCCGATGCCGACCTCGCCGCCGATCCAGCCCTCCTCGACGAAGGGCTCCTCGGTGGCGACGACGAGGTTGACGCGCAACCGCCGCGACTCGGCCGCGATCCCCCACCGCTCGGCACACCACGCCAGGGTGGCGCTGCCGATCAACGAGACCTGGCCCGCATCCTGATGCGCCACGTCGGTCTCGGGGAGGAGCCGCACCCGGGTCGCCATCGCGCGGGAGAGTTCGGCGTCCAGGTCCGGCGCACCTGCGGTCCATGTGGCCGCAGCGCCGGACACGACGACATCGCTGCCGACGGTCCGAGCGGCGTAGTCGAAGACCGCGTCGCGGCGACGGAACCGGGTGGTGTTCTTCCCTGAGGCGAGGTGTCCCTGGTCGTCCGTCACTGCGTACCACCGGTCGCCGACGAGCCCACGAGCGTCGACCTCGACCACGTCGAGCGACTCCCCACCCATCGACTTGACCGGATAGCGCCGGATCGAGGCGACCTTGATCTGCACGCCTCGACCGTAGCCGCCCCGGCGGGGGATCGGTGTCGTCTCGTGCCACCGATCCCCCGCCGGAGCACAGCTCAGTGCTCCTCGACGGACTTGGAGTCGGTCAGCGTGAGCGCGCCCCAGATGCCGATCACCCCGACGACGACGGCGAGGACGGCGTACGTGACCCGTTCGCCGTGGAAGAACGACGCGACCAGCGCGCTGCTCCAGGTGCCGACCGGGAGGCTGACGGTCACCAGCGCGGCGATCAGGGTGCCGACGATCGCGGTGCCGACGCTGGTGCCGACCTCCTGCGCGGTGTCGTTGAGGGCGGCGCCGATGGAGGTGCGGTTCTCGGGGACGGCGTCGACCAGCGCGACCGCGCAGATCGTCATCACCGTGCGCAGGCCCATGGTGAAGGTGACCATGAAGATCGCGATGGCGAGGTAACCGTGCGTGACACCCCAGGCCATGCCCGCCATCGATCCGGCGAGCAGCACCGCGCCGACCACGCAGGCGATCCGGTGCCCGTACGTCTTCCCGAGCCACTCGGAGAGGGGCGTCGCGACGAGCATGGTCAGGATCAGCGGCAGGTTCGCCAGGCCGGCCTTCATCGGGCTCCAGCCGTAGGCGTACTGGAAGTGCAGGATCAGGCCGAACATGATCCCGGCCATCGCGATCGAGGTGCCCACCTGGGCGATCGCCGCGCCACGGACGGTGCCGTTGGTGAACAGGCCGAGGTCGAGCATCGGCTCGGGCGTACGCCGCTCGTGGCGAACGAAGGCGATCAGCGCGACGACCGCACCCACGGCGGACGCGATGGTGAGGGCGGAGAGCCAGCCGTGGTCGACGCCGCTGGTCGCGGTGTAGCAGGCAAGCCCGATGGTGACGATGCTCAGGACCGCGCCCGGCAGGTCGAGGCCGTCACTCGTCAGGTCGTCGGGGTGATCGGCCGGTACGCCGAGGCGGACACCGATCCAGGCGATCAGCGCGATCGGTGCATTGACGACGAGCAGCCACTCCCAGCGCACGTGCGCGAGCGCAGTGCCGCCGAGCAGCGGGCCGAGGATGAAACCGCTCATCCCGACGACGATCATCACGGTCATCGCGCGCATGCGCAGCGCCTGGTCGTCGAAGAGCCGGAAGACCAGCGAGTTGGTGATCGGGGCCATCATCGCGGCGGCGATGCCGAGCGCGGCCCGCAGCGCGACGAGCTCGCCGGCGGACTGGACCCAGATGACGAGCAGGCTGAGCAGGCCGAATGTCGCCAGCCCGACGAGCAGCACCCGGCGCCGGCCGAGGCGGTCCGCGGCGGAGCCGGCCGTGAGGAGCAGACCCCCGAAGGTCAGGGAGTACGCGCCGGTGACCCACTGCAGTCCGGTGGTGCCACTGCCGAGATCGCGGCCGATCGTGGGCAACGCGATGGTCAGCAGGGTGTTGTCGACCATCTCGACGAAGAACGCCAGGCACAGCGCGAGCATCGGGATCCAGGCCGCTGCCAGCGAGGCATAGGTACGGGTACGGGCGGGGGTGTTCTCGGTGGTGGTGGTTGTCATGGGACACCTCCTGAAAGATCGAACGCTGTACGGTTATCGTACGCTGTTCGATAGACTAGAACACCGTTCGATAATTCGTCAAATCTGTGATGGGATGACCTCATGCCAGCTCCCCGAACCGGTGGCCCGACCCGATCCCGGGGAGGTGGCCGACGCCGTGCCTCCCACTCGATGGAGGCGGTCATCTCCGAGGCGGTCGCCCTGCTCGACGAGGCCGGCGAATCCGCGCTGACCTTCCGCGCCCTTGCCGCGCGCCTGGGTGGCGGAGTGGCCAGCATCTACTGGTACGTCTCGAGCAAGGACGAGCTCCTCGACCGCGCCAGCGACCACGTGCTCGCCGGAGTGCTCACCGACACCGAGCGGTTCACCCGCGCCAAGGACCCGATCAAGGATCTGCGCTCGATCGCGGTCGCGCTCTTCGACGCGATCGCGGACCGGCCGTGGCTCGGCGCATACTTCATGCGCGACACCGGCACCCAGCCCAATGCGATGGCGCTCTACGAGCGGATCGGGGAACAGGTGCTCCGGCTGGACCTCACGAAGAAGCAGAGCTTCCACGCCGTGTCCGCGATCATCGGGTACGTCGTCGGTATCGCCGCCGACCTCGGTCAGCAGCCGCCCCAGGAGGTCGTCGACGGTTCGGTGTCCCGCGACGAGTTCATCGCCCACTACGCCGATCAGTGGCGCGAGCTGGACCCCGAGGCGTACCCCTTCGTCCACCACATCATCGAGGAGTTCGCCCGTCACGACGACCGCGAGCAGTTCCGCGCCGGCCTCGACCTGCTCCTCGCGGGCCTTCGGCTACAGGCAGGCGGCTGAACCGTCAGGCCACCTGACGCAACCCGGACGACGTCTCCTCACTCCCAGGTGAACAGGCGCGCGGCGGCCCAGGACGTCGCCCCGCCCCACACCACCAGCACGACCACGCACAGCACACTGGGCCAGTTCCCGACCGCGGCGTCGGTCAGCCCCTGCACCGCCGCTCCGCTGGGCGTCACGTCGGAGATGTGCCGCAGCCAGGGCGGCATGGCAGGGCGCTGCCACCACAGGCCGGCGAAGAACTGCAGCACGAAGAAGAGGAACGACCCGAAGCCGGCGGCGACCTTGGGGTTGGTGAACAGACTGGCGATGACCATGCCCAATCCGAGCATGGCCCACGCACCGAGGAGGTAGCTCACGATCAGCGCGAGGATGTTCTGCGGCCAGGGCGCGCCGACCATCACGGGGCCGGCGACCATGACGATCACGCACACGATCGCGACGCCGAGCAGCAGGGCGAGTTGGGCGCCGAGCAACAGGGCCGGTGAGACCGGGGTGGTGCGCAGCCGCTTGAGCACGCCCATCTCGCGGTAGCGCGTCAGCACGTCGGGCAGTGCCTGCAGCGAGAGCAGCGTGATCGCGAAGAAGATCAGGATCGGTTGATACACGGTGAAGAAGCTCAGCCCGCCCAGGTCCTTCGACGGTTCACGCACGCCCTGAATGCCGCCGAGGATGATCACGGCGGCGACCGGCAGGATCACGGTCCAGATCATCAGCGCGGGGTTGCGGGCGAGCAGGCGCGCCTCGCTGCGCAGCATCGCGCGGGCCGCCGTCCAATTGATGCCGGGCCGCGCCGACGTCTCATTCACCGGCCACCTCCGGGTCCGCCGGTCGCAGGTCCTCGCTGGTGAGCGCGACGAACGCATCGTCCAGGCTCGGCTGGTCGACCCTCAGTCTGCCCACCGAGACGCCGCGCTCGTGCAGGGCGATGATCACCGCGCTCGCGACGTTGTCGCTTCCGGTGACGGTGACCCGGTCGCCGGTCACGGAGGCTACGTGTACGTCGGGCAGTGCCTGCAGGTCGGTGAGGTCGATCGGTCTCGAGGGGATGAAGCTCATCCGCTGGTCGGCCTGCACACTGCCCGCGAGCCCCTCGGGTGTGTCCGCAGCGATGACCCTGCCGTGGTCGATGACGACGACCCGGTCGCACAACCGCTCGGCCTCCTCCATGAAGTGGGAGACCAGCAGCAGCGTCACGCCGGTCCCGCGCAACTCCTCGAGCAGTTCCCAGACCTCCCGGCGGGCCACCGGATCGAGACCGGTGGTCAACTCGTCGAGGATCGCCACCCGCGGGTTCCCGATCAGCGCCAGCGCGACCGAGAGCCGTTGCTTCTGGCCGCCGGAGAGCTTGGCGAAGTACGTAGCGCGCTGCTCGACCAGTCCCAACCTCTCCAGCAGCTCCTCGGCCGCGAGCGGATGGGGATAGAAGCTCGCGTACAGCTCGAGCGCCTCGCTGACCCGCATCTTGTCCGGGAGCGTGGACTCCTGCAGCTGGATCCCGAGCGTCGTCCGGAAGGAAACACCCTCGTCGGACGGGTCCATTCCGGCGACACGGACGCTTCCACCGTCGCGTTGTCGCAATCCGCCGATGCACTCCACGGTCGTGGTCTTGCCGGCCCCATTGGGGCCGAGGATGCCGAAGATCTCCCCCTGCTCGACCGAGAAGTCGACACCATCGACGACAGGGCGCTCGCCATACACCTTGCGCAGGCCGCTGACCTCGATGATGGACACAGCAGCACCATGGCAGACCGACGCGGATCCGGCGACTGGATACAGCCAGCGGACCTGCGCCTCAGGCGTACTTGACCGCAGCCGCGTTCGCGACCGCACACCGACCCTCGTCGCGCCCGCATGCCCGGGTGTCGCACAGGCGGCAGACCCAAGCACCGCCGTCCTTGACGTCGACGAGGTTGGCGGCGACCTTTCCGATCAGCTCGTGGAGGGTACGGCGTTCGGAGGCGGACAGGCCGTCCAACAGGCCGACGAGGAGTTCGGCCCGTGCGGCCGCCACCCGGTGCGCGGCGGCACGGCCCTTCCTGGTGAGGACCACGGAGCGGGTGCGACCGTCGGGGCCTCCGGACCGCTCGACGAGACCGTCGGCGGCCAGCCGGTCGACCAGGCGTACGGCGCCGGAGTGCGTCAGGCCGAGCACCCGGCGAAGCTGATCGACGGAGGGTCGATCGAGGAAGTGATACATCGCCGAGAGCGCCGCGGCATCACTGAGCGACCCTCCGACCGGGCTGCCCGCGCGGTCCACCGTGAGGTCGGCGACGGCGACGGCGACGGCACCGAACAGGTTGCCGTGCCTATCGAGTTCGCTCACAGCGAGTAGTCGACGCACAGCGGCATGTATGGGTAGTCGGCATGCGTCGAGGAACTCGTCGCCGTTCCCGTGATGCCGGCCAGCTCACCCGTCCCCGACCCCGGCACGATGGTCGACGTGCCGGTCGCCGTGGTGCCGTCGTACGTGCCGGTGCCGACGAGCGTGAACGAGCCCGATCGGCCGTCCAGGCTCCCGGAGAGATGCATGACCGACGCGTACGTGCTCGTCCCGTCGGACAGGTAGTGCATCAGGCTCTCGGAGGTGCCGCCGAGATCGTCACCGTCCTCGCCCAATGTCACGTCGGCCCGCGCGAGCCGCTGCCCTTCGGGGAGCTCGCGGGAGGTCTTCTCGTCCCAGTTCGCGATGCGCAGCTTGAGATCCATATGTATGACTGAATCATATATCTGCGGATGCGTCCAGCGTTTCTGCAGGGGACGGTCGGCCGGTCGGCGAGCTTCATGACATGGACCTGCGGCAGCGGATCGTCGAGCGAGCCGTGAAACCGTGTTGCGGAACCCCGCGACGCGTGATGACGTGTCGGACGTGACGTCCACAGCACGCAAAGTCAGAGCAACCGGCCCGGAGGCGGTAGCGCTGGCGACGGCACTCCTGCAGCGCGTACGGCTCGCCGATCCGCTGGCCGGCATGTGGGAAGCCGCCGATGTGCAGTGGTGGTGGCGCAAGCCCAAGCCCACGGACGACGTGGACCAACTCTTCTGGCTGGACGAGGACGGCCCTGTCGCCGGAGTGCTTCTGACCGGGCCCGAGGGCGACGCATGGCAGTGCGATCCGATCGTCGTGCCGGGTGCCACCGGGTGTTCACCCCAGTTCGTCTGGGATCAAGCCCTCGAGCATGCCGGTGCACAGGCACCCGACGGCTTCGATGTACCCGTGAGTGACGGGGGCACGTTCGCCGGGATCGCCCAGCGATCCGACCTCGTCCCGGATTATCAGGACAGCACCGGATGGCTCGCCATCGTCGATCGGCCGCCGGTGCGGGCGTTCGCCGATGGGTTCTCGCTGCACGACCGGACCGAACGCCTCGATCTGCCCCACCACATGCACGGGCGCAGTGGCCCTGAGGTGGAGCGGCGCCTCCAGCAGACCTCGCTCTACGACCCCGCTCTGGACCTCGTCGTCGAGACCGACGACGGACGGGTCGCCGGCTACACCCTGCACTGGTTCGACCCCACGACCAAAGTCGGTCTCATCGAGCCGGTACGCGTCGAGGACGAGTTCCAACGGCGCGGTCTGGCCAGCGCGATGCTGACCCATGGCATCGAGCGCCTGGCCGCCAAGGGCGCTGAGCGGGTCAAGATCTCGTATGGCAGCGAGGCCGCCGGTCGGACGTACACCGGCGTCGGCTTCCGGCCCACCTCGACGGCCACGTGGTACGGCTCCTCGGCGGGGTGAGCCGCCTGGTCAGTGGGTCATGTCGACGAAGCGGGAGTAGTGGCCCTGGAACAGGACGGTGACGTCGCGGGTGGGGCCGTTGCGGTGCTTGCCGACGATGATGTCGGCCTCGCCGGGGCGTGACGACTCGCGTTCGTACATGTCCTCGCGGTGGACCAGCATGACGATGTCGGCGTCCTGCTCCAGGGAGCCGGACTCGCGCAGGTCGGAGACCATCGGCTTCTTGTCCGAGCGCTGCTCGGAGCCACGGTTGAGCTGGGCGAGCGCGACGATCGGGATCTCCAGCTCCTTGGCCAGCAGCTTGATCTGGCGGGAGAACTCCGAGACC
>DASVMH010000335.1:0-7107 GCA_036384455.1 Marmoricola sp.
GTTCATGAGTTTTCACAGCAGGAAGTAGGCACAGTCGTGGCGAGCAAGAGCTCCGATGTCCGCCCCAAGATCACCTTGGCGTGCGTGGACTGCAAGGAACGCAACTACATCACCAAGAAGAACCGCCGCAACGACCCTGACCGGATGGAACTGAAGAAGTTCTGCCCGCGTTTCCCCAAGCACACCGAGCACCGCGAGACCCGCTGACCCTCGGGCAGCGAGACCTCCGTCACCAGGACGGCTCCCCGGCAGGGGAGTCGTCCTGGTGTCTTTTGCGCCGGTAGCGTGACCTGCATGGTCGACGCATCGCTGGCCGGGCGGAGCTTCCCGGCGACGGCACCGTTCGAGGTCACCGCCGCACACGTCGCCGCCTTCGCCGCGGCGACCGGGACGCCGTACGCCGAGGGCGATCCCGCACCCGCGACGTATCCCATCGTCGTCGCCTTCGCCGCGATGCAGGAGTTGATGTCCGACCCGACGGTCGGTATCAGCCTCCACCACGTCGTCCACGGGCAGCAGAAGTTCACCTACGAGCGACCCGTCCGGGTCGGCGACCGGCTCAGCGCCGAGCTGACGGTGACCAGCCTGCGCCAGGTCGCCGGCACCGACATCATCGCCACCTCGAGTCGCGTCACCGCGGGCGAGGAACTGGTCTGTGTCGCCGACGCGACGCTCGTGCACAGGGCGGGTGCGTGATGGGCACCGAGCTCGAGCCGAGGAGCTATCGGGTGACCCGCGCGGACCTGGTCGCGTACGCCGCCGCGAGCGGCGACCCCAACCCGATCCACCAGGACGAGGACGTCGCGCGTGCCGTGGGTCTGCCCGGCGTGATCGCGCACGGCATGTTCACGCTCGCGCTCGCCGCGCGCTATGTCGACGAGTGCGTCGGGGCGCCTGGCCACATCGTCGAGCTCGGTGCGAAGTTCACCAAGCCCGTGGTCGTCCCCGCGGGTGAGGACGGTGCCGAGGTGCGGATCGAAGGCGTCCTGGAGGAGCGCGAAGGGGTGCGGACGGTCGTACTGACGGTCACCTGTGGCGACGACAAGGTCCTCGGCAACCCGCGCGCGGTGCTGCGTGGCTGAGCTGCTCGCCGACCACACCACGCTGCGCCTCGGCGGCCCGGCGCGGACGTTCATCGAGGCCGCCGGCGAGAGCGAGCTGATACGTGCGGTCGCCGATGCCGACGCACGCGGCGAACCGGTCCTGGTCCTCGGCGGGGGCAGCAACCTGGTTGTCGGCGACGAGGGCTTCGACGGCACCGTCGTGCACGTCGGGACGAAGGGGATCTCCGCGGACGCGGACCATCCCGACGACCTCGGCTGCATCAACGCCGTCACGGTGGCGGTCGCCGCCGGGGAGGACTGGGACGCGTTCGTCGCCCGCGCCGTCGCGTCGGGCTGGGTCGGCATCGAAGCGCTCTCCGGGATCCCGGGCACGGTCGGCGCCACCCCGATCCAGAACGTCGGGGCGTACGGCCAGGAGGTCGGCGAGGTGATCGCGTCGGTGCGCACCTGGGACCGCCGCGACCGCGCCCAGCGCACCTTCGCCGCCGCCGACTGCGGATTCGGCTATCGCAGCAGCCGTTTCAAGGAGGATCCGGGTCGCTACCTGGTCCTCGAGGTGAGCCTGCTGATGCGGCAGGGCACGCTCGGCGCGCCGGTGAGATATGCCGAGCTCGCGGGCCGACTCGGAGTCGAGCCCGGTGACCGCGCCCCGTTGACAGCAGTACGCACGGCCGTGCTCGATCTACGTCGCGGCAAGGGCATGGTGCTCGACCCCGATGACCACGACACGTGGAGCGCCGGCTCCTTCTTCACCAATCCGTTCGTCGAGCCCGATCGGATCCCGGCGGGCGCGCCGGCGTACCCGCAGCCCGACGGCACCGTGAAGACGAGTGCCGCCTGGCTGATCGAGCACGCCGGCTTCGGTCGTGGCCACGGCACCGGACCGGCCACGTTGTCGACCAAACACACCCTGGCGCTGACCAACCGCGGCGGCGCCAGCACCGCCGACCTGCTCGCCCTCGCGCGCGAGGTCAGGGACGGAGTGCGGGACAGGTTCGGGATCGAGCTGGTGAACGAACCGATGCTGGTGGGTTGCCGCCTCTGATCAGGTGCTCACGCCGGTCGAGGTGGAGGTGTCGATCGTGCCGTTCATGAATGCGACCGCGACGCCGAGGCCGATCAGCACGATCACGACGAGGAGAACCACGCCGATGATCCCCAAGACGATCCCTGCGGTCGCCATCCCCTCGCCTCCCCAGCGGCCGGGCTCTCGTCGGATCGCGCGCCGTGCCGAGATGCCGAAGCCGATCGCGAACGGGGATGCGAGCGGGCCGATGCAGAACACGGAGCCCAACAGCCCGGCGAGACCGAGCCCGAGCGCGAGGCTGGCATGGTCATGCGCCGGTGGTGCGGCCGGCTGCGCCGGCGGGTAGTACGCCTGCCCGTAGTGCGGGGGCTCCGGCGGTGGCGGCGGCGCCGGCGGGGTCGGGACGTCACTCACGGCACCATCATCCCATCGACTCGTCGGCGGCCGGACCCGATGCCGGATCGGTCGCCAGCCACGCGGCGACCTCGGCGAGCCAGCCGTTGCGTTCGGTGTCGGGAGCACACGACACGAGGAACGAACTGCGGGCCAGCGCCGCGAGTTGCTCGTCGCTGAGGTCGTGGGCGGCACGCATCGTGGCGTACTGGCCGGCGAGGCGGGAGCCGAAGAGCAACGGGTCGTCCGCCCCGAGCGCCACGGGGGCGCCCGCCTCGATGAGCTCGGGGAGCGGCACCGACACCAGGTCGGGGTACACGCCGAGGGCGACGTTCGACACCGGGCAGACCTCCAGACCCACGCCCTGGGCGACGACCCGGTCGAGCAACGCAGGGTCCTCGGTGACCCGGATGCCGTGTCCGAGCCTGTGCGCGTGCAGATCGTCGAGGCTGATCCGCACCGACTCCGCTCCGAGCAACTCCCCGGCATGGGGGTCGAGCAGCAGGCCCGCGCGCTCGGCGATCGCGAAGGCGGCGGCGAAGTCGGAGGTACGCCCGCGGCGCTCGTCGTTGGAGAGCCCGAAGCCGACGACCCCGCGACCGGCGTACTGGGCCGCGAGCCTGGCCAACGTACGTGCGTCGAGCGGGTGTCTCGTGCGGTTGGCGGCGATGACGACCGCGATCCGCAGACCGGTGCTCCGTGACGCCTCGTCGACCGCGTCGAGGACCAGGTCGGTGAACCGGGTGATCCCGCCGAAACGCGCGGCGTACCCACTTGGGTCGACCTGGATCTCCAGCCATCGACCGCCGTCACGGACGTCGTCCTCGGCCGCCTCGCGCACGAGTCGGCGCACATCGTCCTCGGTGCGCAACACCGACCGGGCGACGTCGTAGAGGCGCTGGAAGCGGAACCAGCCCTTCTCGTCGGCTGCCGACAACTGCGGGGGCCAGTCCTCGACGAGCGCGTCCGGGAGCCGGATGCCGTCGCGGGCGGCCAGCTCGAGCAGAGTGCCGTGTCGCATCGAGCCGGTGAAGTGCAGGTGCAGGTGTGCCTTCGGCAGCGTCGTGAGGTCGCGCCGGGCGGTCATGACGCCGGTCTCAGTTGGCGCCGACCGGACTCTGCTTCGCGAGCTTCTCGGCCGCAGCGAGGAGCACGCAGGTCGTCACCGCCTCCATCGCGGTGGTCACTTCCGGAAGTTCGGGGAAGGTCGGGGCGAGCCGGATGTTGCGATCGCGAGGGTCGTTGCCGCCCGGGAACGACGCCCCGGCCGGGGTGAGTGCGACGCCCGCCTCCTTGGCGAGTTGAACGACGCGCGCGGCGGTGCCGTCGATGACGTCGAGGCTGACGAAGTAGCCGCCGATCGGCTTCGTCCACGTCGCGACGCCGAGCCCGCCGAGCCGCTCGTGCAGGATCCGGTCGACCTCGTCGAACTTCGGCGCGATGATCTGGCGGTGCTTGACCATGTGGTCGCGCACGCCCTGCGCGGATCCGAAGAACTGTGCGTGCCGAAGCTGGTTGAGCTTGTCCGGCCCGATGGCCCCCTTGCCGAGATGACCGGTGTACCAGGCGACCGTCTCGGCGGATCCGGCGAGGAAGCCGACGCCGGCACCGGCGTAGGTGATCTTCGACGTCGAGGCGAACATGATCGGCCGGTGCGGGTGACCTGCTGCCGATGCCAGGCTCAGGATGTCGGCGCTCTTCGCCTCGTCCTCGGTCAGGTGGTGGAAGGCGTACGCGTTGTCCCACAGGATCTTGAAGTCCGGAGCTGCCGTCGGCATCGAGGCGAGCCGTTCGGCGATCTCCTGGGTGACGATCGAGCCGGTCGGGTTGGCGTAGGTGGGCACGATCCACATGCCTTTGATGGTCGGGTCGTTCGCGACCAGCCGCATCACCTCGTCCACGTCGGGCCCGTCGTCGTTCATGGGCACGGTCACCGTGTCGATGCCGAACCACTCGAGCAGGGTGAAGTGCCGGTCGTAGCCGGGAACCGGGCAGATGAACGTGACCCGTTCCTCGTGACTCCACGGGCGCTCGCTGTCCACGCCCCCCTTGAGCCACAGGTCGGTCAGCACCGCACGCATCATCACGAGGCTGGAGTTGTCGCCGGCGACGACCTGCTCGGGCTCGACCCAGAGCAGCTCGGCGAACATCTCGCGCAGTTCGCGGATGCCGGCGAGGCCGCCGTAGTTCCTGGTGTCCACGCCGGCCGCGTCGATCGGGCCGGTCGGCAGGGCCAGCAGCCGATCGGAGAGGTCGAGCTGGGTGGTCGACGGCTTGCCCCGGGTGAGGTCCAGCTTGAGGCCGCTGCGCTTGAGCGTGTCGTACGCCCCGCGTTGCGCGGTCAAGAACGCGTCGATCTCCGCTGCGGGTCGGTCAGCGAGGGGCTGGGACTGTTGGCTGGACTGTTGGCTGGACTCCGTCACGTGTCCATGGTCCCAAACCCCTGGGCGGCGTCGCATCCGGGTTTGTCCGTGCCCAGCGGGCTGGTTCGACTTTGTTGGGGCCTGACACGTAGACTCCGGTTTGGTGCCGCGGACCAATGCTTCGCCATGCCCTGGACCGCCCTTGCGGGTGGTCCGTGTGTGATGGCCAGCCGATCCCGGCGCCGTACGGCACTAGCTCAATTGGTAGAGCATCGGTCTCCAAAACCGAAGGTTGGGGGTTCAAGTCCCTCGTGCCGTGCGAGGCAATGATTCGCCAAGACCTGAGGAAGTGGAAGACGTGACGCAGAGCCCCACGGTTCGCGCCAAGGACAAGCGGGAGCGCACCAGCCCCCTGACCTTCTACCGCCAGGTCATGGCCGAGCTGCGCAAGGTGGTCTGGCCCACGCAGGAGCAGACGATCACGTATTTCATCGTGGTGATGGTCTTCGTGCTCGTGCTGATCGGCATCGTGTCGGGGCTCGACCTCGGCTTCGGCAAGCTCGCCTTCTGGGCGTTCGGCTGAGCGATCCCGGCCGACCTGACCCAACGATCGACCCAACAGCAACCACAGACGGAGTGACCGTGTCGGAGCAGTACGACGAGCAGGACCAGCCCACCGAGCTCGATGAGCTGGAGCAGGTGGCCGCGACCGC
This sequence comes from Marmoricola sp., assembly GCA_036384455.1. Taxonomy (GTDB): domain Bacteria; phylum Actinomycetota; class Actinomycetes; order Propionibacteriales; family Nocardioidaceae; genus Marmoricola. The sequence goes on from DASVMH010000335.1 coordinate 5,561, forward strand.
GGACGAGGCCGATGCCGCCGGCGACGACGTCCCCGACGAGGCTCCCGCGGCGGACGAGCCTGCCGACACCGCGACGGACGAGCCCGTCGACGAGCCCGCAGTGGACGAGCCCGCAGCGGACGAGCCCGCAGCGGACGACGAGCAGGGCGATCCGTTGGAGGAGTTCCGCGCCGCGCTGCGCGAGAAGCCCGGCGACTGGTTCGTCGTGCACACGTATTCCGGCATGGAGAACCGCGTCAAGACCAACCTCGAGAACCGCGCGATCTCGTTGAACATGACCGACTACATCCACGAGATCGTGGTGCCGACCGAAGAGGTCGCGGAGATCAAGAACGGCCAGCGCAAGCTCGTCAAGCGCACGGTCCTCCCCGGCTACGTCCTGGTCCGGATGGATCTGACCGACGAGTCGTGGAGCGCCGTACGCCACACCCCGTCGGTGACCGGGTTCGTCGGTCACAGCCACCAGCCGGTGCCGTTGAGCCTCGATGAGGTCGAGGCGATGCTGGCCCCGGCGGTCCAGGCCCAGGCCGAGGCCGCAGCGACGGAGGCCGGCGGTGCCACGGGCGCCACCAAGACCGCGCCGGCCCGTCAGCAGGTGGAGGTGGCCGACTTCGGCGTCTCCGACTCGGTCATGGTCGTTGACGGACCGTTCGCGACGCTGCACGCGACGATCACCGAGATCAACGTCGAGGCCCAGCGGGTCAAGGCGCTGGTCGAGATCTTCGGCCGCGAGACGCCGGTCGAGCTGAGCTTCAGCCAGATCCAGCGGGTCTGAGAACACCGATTTCACGGTCCGGGGCCCGACACGGCACAATGGACCGGTTGCCCGCCGGGAGGCGGGTGCAACAGGTGGCAGAGGAGTCCTCGAACTCCCCGTCATGACCACATAGAAGAAAGAGAAGCAACATGCCTCCGAAGAAGAAGATCGCGGCACTGGTCAAGGTGCAGCTGCAGGCCGGTGCGGCCACCCCGGCGCCGCCGGTCGGTACCGCCCTCGGCCCGCACGGCGTCAACATCATGGACTTCTGCAAGGCGTACAACGCCCAGACCGAGTCCATGCGCGGCAACGTGATCCCCGTCGAGATCACGATCTACGAAGACCGCTCGTTCGAGTTCATCACCAAGACCCCGCCCGCCGCCGAACTGATCAAGAAGGCCGCCGGCATCGCCAAGGGTTCGGGCGTCCCGCAGAAGGACAAGGTCGGCAAGCTGACCAAGGACCAGATCCGCGAGATCGCCGAGACCAAGATGCCCGACCTCAACGCCAACGACGTCGAGGCCGCCATGAAGATCGTCGAGGGCACCGCCCGCTCGATGGGCGTCCTGACCGACTGAACCGTGGGAGAGCCGCGCTGGCTCGCTAACCACATCGCTCCCGGACGTCGCGCCTGTCGAGACGCCGGCTAGAGAAAGAGAACAACATGCAGCGCAGCAAGACCTATCGCGCGGCGGCGGAGAAGTTCGACAAGGACGAGCTCTACGCCCCGCTCGCGGCGATCAAGATCGCCAAGGAGAACTCCAAGAAGAAGTTCGACGAGACCGTCGAC
>DASVMH010000336.1:0-13617 GCA_036384455.1 Marmoricola sp.
CGCCGCCATCTCCGTCCCGCTCGGGTTGCTCGCCGCCATCCACGTCGTCGAATACGGCGGGCGCGGCGCCGCCTGGCTGCGCTTCTTCGTCGACGTCATGACCGGGATCCCCTCGATCGTCGCCGGCCTGTTCGCGTACGCGCTGTTCGCCCTCATCCTCGGTCCCGGCGTCCGCCTCGGCATCGGTGGCGCGGTCGCGTTGTCGCTGCTCATGGTGCCGATCGTGGTGCGCTCGACCGAGGAGATGCTGCGGCTCGTACCCCACGAACTGCGCGAGGCGTCGTACGCCCTGGGCGTGCCCAAGTGGCGCACGATCCTGCGGGTCGTCCTGCCGGTCGCGCGACCGGGCATCATCACCGGCGTCACCCTCGCGATCGCCCGGGTGGTCGGGGAGACCGCGCCGCTGCTGATCATCGCCGGCGCCACCGACTCGGTGAACAACAACCTGTTCGGCGGCCAGATGGAGAGCCTGCCGGTGTTCATCTACTACAGCTACACCCAGCCGGGGCTGCACCCCGAGTACGGGCAGGGCCACGCATGGGGTGCCGCGCTGATCCTCGTGCTGCTGGTCGTCCTGCTCAACCTGATCGCACGCGCACTCGGCCGGATGCCGTCCCTGCGGGGACGGTTCGGCCGGGGACGGCGCGTCCACAAGGCCTAGGAGAAGACGAGAAGACATGGCGAAGAGCATCGAGGTCGAGGACCTCAACATCTACTACGACGACTTCCTCGCGGTCGAGGACGTCAGCATGCGGATCCCCGCTCGGTCGGTGACCGCTCTGATCGGTCCGTCGGGGTGTGGGAAGTCGACCTTCCTGCGCTCGCTGAACCGCATGCACGAGGTCGTGCCCGGAGCCCGGGTGCGCGGAACCATCTCGGTCGACGGGCAGTCGCTCTATGACGACAGCGTCGACCCCGTGGAGGTGCGCCGTCAGATCGGGATGGTCTTCCAACGCCCGAACCCGTTCCCCACGATGTCGATCTACGACAACGTCCTTGCCGGCCAACGCCTTAACAACCGGAAGCTCCATCGTCACGAGGCCGACGAGATCGTCGAGTCGGCGCTGCGCGGCGCCAACCTCTGGGAGGAGGTCAAGGATCGGCTCGGCAAGCCCGGCAAGGACCTGTCCGGCGGCCAGCAACAGCGCCTGTGCATCGCCCGCGCCATCGCCGTACGCCCGCAGGTGCTGCTGATGGACGAGCCCTGCTCCGCCCTCGACCCGATCTCGACGGCGGCGATCGAATCGCTCATCGAGGAGCTGCGTCGCGACTACACGATCGTGATCGTGACCCACAACATGCAGCAGGCGGCACGAGTCTCCCAACAGACCGCGTTCTTCAACCTCGCCGGGGCCGGCCGTCCGGGCAGGCTGATCGAGGTGAACCCGACGAACACGATGTTCTCGTCGCCGGAGAACCCCGACACCCAGGCGTACATCTCGGGCCGGTTCGGGTGAGCCGTCAGGTCGCCGCCCGCCCATGACCCTCCTGCCCTTTACGATCGACCTTGTGACGCAGCTGCTGTGGGCCCTGCTCGGCGCCGTCCTCGGTGGCGGGGTCGTGCTCGCGTGGCGGATCAGCGATCGGCAGCTGCACCCAGACCCTCCCCCGGCGGCAGCAGTTCCCGAGGGCGTCGCCGCCGTCCTCTCGGTGCTGCGCAGCAGCGCGCTCGTGGTCGACGAGTCCGACGAGGTGCTCAAGACGTCCGCTCCGGCAATCGCCCTGGGACTCGTACGCGAGCGTCGCATCGCGGTGCCCGAGCTCGCCGATCTGGTCCACAAGGTGCGCCGGGACGGGCAGATCCGCGAGGACGAGCTGGTCATCGAGCGCCGCACCGGGGAGCCGCCGCGCCATGTCAGCGCCCGGGTCGCGCCCCTCGGGTCGTCGCTGGTGCTCGCGCTCGTCGAGGACCGCAGCCGCGAACACCGCGTCGAGGCGGTCCGTCGCGACTTCGTCGCGAACGTCAGCCACGAGCTCAAGACGCCGGTGGGTGCGTTGAAGTTGCTCTCCGACGCGGTCCACGACGGGGCCGACGACCCCGAGGCGGTACGGCGCTTCTCCGGCCGGATGCACGCCGAGAGCGACCGGCTCGCCCGGCTCGTCCAGCAGATCATCGAGCTGTCGCGGCTCCAGGACGACGACCCGCTCGAGTCACCGGCGCCCGTACGCCTCGACGAACTCGTCACGGCCGCGTTCGACAGCGTCCGCACGGACGCCGACGCGCACCGGATCACGCTCGTCTACCGCCCCACCGGCTATGTCCTGCTCGGGAGCGCCGGGCAGATCGCGCTCGCGTTGGACAACCTCGTCGCCAACGCGGTGAAGTACTCCGAGGACGGCGCCACGGTCGAGGTCGCCGCCGCCGGTGGTCAGGATGTGGTCGAGGTGTCCGTGCGCGACCGCGGGATCGGCATCCCGGCCGGCGAGATCGACCGCATCTTCGAGCGCTTCTACCGTGTCGACCGGGCCCGGCCGCGGGCCACGGGCGGCACCGGACTGGGCCTGTCGATCGTCAAGCACGTCGCGGCCTCGCACGGCGGCAGGGTCACCGTGACCTCGCGCGAGGGAGAGGGCTCGACCTTCACGATCACGTTGCCCCGCGGACCGGTCGGGGCGGTCGCGTCATGAGTGCGAGTCGCGTATTGATCGTCGAGGACGAGGAGAGCTATCGCGATGCCCTGTCCTTCCTGCTCGGCCGGGAGGGCTTCGACGTCCTCACCGCCGAGACCGGCCCCGACGCGTTGACCGTCTTCGACGAGTCCGACCCCGACCTGGTCCTCCTCGACGTGATGCTCCCGGGCATCCCCGGCACCGAGGTGTGTCGGCAGATCCGGCAGCGGTCGAACATCCCGGTGATCATGGTCAGCGCACGCGACGAGGAGGTCGACAAGGTCGTCGGGCTCGAGTTGGGCGCCGACGACTACGTCACCAAGCCGTACTCCCCGCGTGAACTGGTCGCCCGCATCAGAGCGGTGCTGCGCCGGGGTGCGTCGGCTGAGCGCGACGAGGACTCTTCCGACGAGAGCGACGTGATCGAGTCCGGTGCCATCCGGATGGACGTCGACCGGCACGAGGTCAGCGTGGGCGGAGAGGCGATCAAGCTCCCGCTGAAGGAGTTCGAGCTGCTCGAGGTGCTCCTGCGCAACTCCGGACGCGTGCTCACCCGCGGCCAGCTGATCGATCTCGTCTGGGGCTCGGACTACGTCGGCGACACCAAGACCCTCGACGTCCACGTCAAGCGCCTGCGCGCCAAGATCGAGCCCGACCCCTCCACCCCGGCGGTCCTCCTCACCGTCCGCGGCCTCGGCTACAAGCTCGTCGACTGACCAGCCGCGAGAGGGCCGATGACGTCGTCGGCGAAGCGGGCGATCCCGTCGAGCTTCTGCTCGAGAGTGGCGTCGAGGCCGTGGTAGTACGCCCAGGGCGCGGTCATGGTGTCGGTCATGCCGAGATCGGTGGCGCGGCGGAAGTCGTCGGGGGTGATCGCATCGGTGAGCGCGACGATCACGGAGAAGTCGCCGGTGGCGCCGATCGCCTCCCGGTGATCGCGGAGCGAGGCGGCCCACCCGGCGCCCTCCTCGATCGTGCACAGGTCGCCGACCCAGCCGTCGTGCCGGGCTGCCCGGGCGAAGCCCGCCTCGGAGAGGCCGCCGACGAAGATCGGCACCCGCTCGGTCGGCGTCGGCTCCATCCGCATCGGCGGGGCCGTCCAGAACTGCCCCTCGAACGAGGCGGTGCCGGGTTCCCACAGCCGCCGGATCAGGTCGAGCGCCTCATCGGTGCGGCGCCCGCGCGTACCGAATTCCTGCTCGAGCACCTCGAACTCCTCGCGGCACCAGCCGATGCCGACCCCGAGCGCGACCCGGTTCCCCGAGAGGACGGCGGCGGTGCCCACCGACTTCGCCACCTGGAACGGAGAGCGCATCGCGGCGACGTAGATCGAGGTGAAGAAGCGCAACCGCGTGGTCGCGGCGGCGAGGTGCCCGACCGTCACCCACGGGTCCGGCCACTCCGCACCGACCTGCCAGCGGCGGGCCCCGTCCTTCGTGTACGGGTAGGGCGTCTCGATCATCTCCAGGTCGACGATGTGGTCGGGCAGGGCGAGCGCGTGATAGCCGTGCTCGTCGGCCGCGCGCGCGCGATCGGGAGCAGTTCCTCGTGCGGCACCCAGGCCGTCGAGATCGTGAACCTCATGCGAGGACGAGCTCCGCGCAGCGCTCGCCGACCATGATCGACGGCGCGTTGGTGTTGCCGCCCGTCACCGACGGCATCACGGAGGCGTCGGCGACCCGGAGCCCGTCGACGCCACGAACCCGCAACGACGGGTCGACGACCGAGCGGTCGTCCGCACCCATCCGGCAGCTGCCGACGGGGTGGTAGACGGTGTGCACGATATTGGGCAGCAGCCGGCGCAACTCGGCCTCGTCGGTGTACTTCACGCCGGGCACGATCTCGCCGGTGTTGTCGCCGAGACCGGCCATCAGCGAACGCACCATGCCGATGCCCTCGATCAGCACCTCGGTGTCGGCCGCCGCCCTCAGATAGGCCGGATCGATCAGCGGAGCGGCCGTGGGATCGGCGCTCGCGAGGCGCACGGTGCCGCGGCTCTCGGGATAGATCAGCGTCGGGAAGACCGACATCCCCGGCTTGGTCGTCGGCGGGCGTACGGCCTTGTCGCCGTCCTGGTTGGGGAACGGGTAGACCCAGTAGAGCGCGAGCAGTTGCAGGTCGGGGACGGTGGTGGCGCGGGACGTACGCACGAAGCCGGTCGCCTCGAACTGTGCACCGCTCGCCCACCCCGTACGCCGCAGCCGGGCCTGCGCCAGCCCGCGGGCGAAGTAGAGCGGGGTCGGCCGCCGCAGTGCGGAGTCCATCCGGAACGAGATCGGCACGAAGAGGTGGTCGTGCAGGTTGTCGCCGACGGGGAGGTCCGCGACGACGTCGATGCCGTGCTCCCGGAGGTGGGCTGCCGGGCCGATCCCGGAGAGCATCAGCAGCTTCGGGGAGTCGAAGGCGCCCGCACAGACGATCACCTCCCGCTCGGCCCGGATCACCTCACGCGTGCCGTCCTCGCCGAGCACCTCGACGCCGGTCGCACGCCCGCCCTCGATGACCACCCGCGTCGCCTGCGCCCGGGTCAGCACGAGCAGGTTGTCCAGTGGCTCGCGCAGATACGCGCGGGACGCGGAATAGCGCACTCCCCTGTCCGCGCTGAGCTGGATCGGTCCGAGACCCTCCTGCGACGGCCCGTTGTAGTCGTCGAGGAGCGGCACCCCGAGACGATCCGGAGCCTCGTCGAGGAAGCTCTGCCCCGCGGGCGTGAGATCGCGCTGGCGGCGTACGTGCACGGGACCGCCCGCACCGCGTACGTCGTCGGCACCGTCCTCCCAATCCTCCATGCGCTTGAACGCCGGCAGCACCTCGTCGTACGACCAGCCGGTGGCTCCGTCGGCGGCCCAGTCGTCGAAGTTCTGCCTGTTGCCGCGGACGAAGAGCATGCCGTTGATCGAGCTGGACCCACCCAGCACCTTGCCGCGCGTCATCGGGATCACCCGGCCGAGAGCGTCGGTCTGCGGCGCCGACTTGTATCCCCAGTCGACGAGCTTCTTCAGCTGCGGCGTCGACAACATCGCCGCGACCGCGCCCGGAATCTCGAGCAGGCTCTTGACCCCTCGCGCGGTGTCAGGACCGCCGGCCTCGAGGAGCACGACCCGGGCACCGCTCTCGGCGAGCCGACGGGCGACCGCGCAGCCGGCGCTGCCACCACCGACGACGACGTACTCGGCCACGACCATCAGCAACTCCTCGCCTCTTACTGGACAGGTGTCCAGTGAGAGGCGAGCATACCCGCCACGGTGTCGCCACGCCGCCGGCTGATCCCGCCGAATCTTTTGATGAGGGTTGTGGGTCTCAGCGCAGCGTGAGGTGGACGGGGACCACATGGCTGTCGAACCGGCCGGTCCGCACCGTCACCGAGGCGGTCCAGGCACCGGACCTGGGCAGCACCACCGTGCCGCGGTAGGTGCCGGAGCCGGTGTTCACCAACGTCTGATCCCCGAGGTCGAGGGAGCCGTGGCTGAAGGAGACGGTGGGTGCGTCGTATGGCTCGATCGGGTTCCCACCCTGGTCCTGCAACTGCACGGTCACGGTGTTCGCGCCCACGGCCATCGGCTTGAGGCGCAGCACCACACGCAGGCCGGCGGCCTGCCCGACGGCGGTGTCAGCATGGAGCCCGCTCGGAGCCGCCACGGCGCTCCGGGATCCACCCTCCACCGGTGATCGGTCGACGAGCACCCCGGTGACGACAAGGACGACCAGCAGCAGGGACGCCTCGATCCGCACCAGGCGTCGCAGCCGATCGGCGGCCGACCGGTTCGCGTCATGGCCGGCGTCGGCCAGCACAGCCGGGAGCACCCGGAATCGGTTCACTGCAGCGACGATCGCGACGACCGCGACCAGAGCGACCTTGATCATCAGGGTGATCCCGAAGTCGCTGCCGAACAATGCCCCCCACGACCCGAGGATCCGCCAGGCCAGGATGGACCCGGTCAACGCCACCAGACCGAGCGCGTAAGCAGCGAGCGAGGAGAAGCCGGCGACCGCGACCGCCGAGACCCGCGGGCGCGCCGCGAGGCGCGGCAACGCGATCGTCAGCCCGACCAACCCGCCGAGCCACACCGAGCCGGCGACGACATGGGTGATGTCCGCGGCGACCACCAGAGCAGTGGGGCCGACGCTGCGCGTGTGTCCCACGAGCGCCAGCGACGCGAGTGCGACCACAGCCCCCACGAGTGCGACCGGCTCGGGACGCCCGTTCCCCGCGCGCGGGATGCGCAGGCACCCGACGAGCCCGACGGTCAACGCGACAGCGGCCCACACCTCGCCGTCCCCCGGGTGCAACGACCAGTGGGACGGATCCAGCGCCCACGACAATCCGCCTCCGCGCTGATACGCCTCGTCGATCGGGAACTGGATCCAGACCGCGACGATGCTGATCGCCGCGGCGGCGTACTCGATGCGGCGCAGCCGCGCGCGTACGAGGTCGAGGCGATCGACCGCGGGCAGGACGAGGAGTTCGAAGACGATCAGCCCGACGCACAGGAAGAGTCCGAGATAGACGAGCGCCTGTACGACCGCGAGTGCGACCTCGATGGAGCGCGGCGTGGTGGTGCTGACGCTGCCCGGTGTCACCACCCGGGCACTCGGCGCCCCGATCGAGAAGGTCAGCGCTCCCGCGACCGGGTGACCGTCGGCGGAGATCACCCGCCACGCGACGACGTACGTGCCGTCCTTCAACGTGCCCGGAAGCGCGACATCGAGGTCGTCGTCTTCGGTGTGGGCGTCGGCCTTCACCTCGCTGCCGTCGGCGTAGAACACGTGCACCTCGCCGGACTGCAGCCGGATGGGCTCATCGAAGGTGAACCGCACCGTGCTCGGCGCGGCCGCGAGCACCTGCCCCTCGGAGGGGTCCGTCTTGAGCAGTGATGCGTGCGCGGATGCGGGCGCGGCGCCGAGCAGGACGGCGAGCCCCGCGAGTACGACCACGAGCAGGCATGCGGATATCGGGGACCGCAAGGTCCCCGACACCCGCGTACGCCTGCCCGTCAACACAGCTCAGCTGCTCCGTCCGCGAGTCCGCACGAGCGCCGCACCGCCGGCGAGGAGGCCGAGGATCCCGGCGATGGCGCCCGTGATCCCCCAGCCGTCGGAGCCGCCGTCGCCGGACCTCGTGACGGCGCCCGTCGCGTCGGCCGTTGCCGAGACGACCTTGAACGACGGGGCCGGGTGCTCCGGCTCAGGCTGGCCGGCGGGTGCGATCTCGATCCAGTCGGTCTCGCCCTTCACGCACTTCTGGATCGAGGGGAAGTACAGGGTCCTCCCCACCGTGTCGGGCACCTGGAAGGACAGTTCGAAGGCGTCGCGGTACCCGTCGGGCAACGGCTTCTTCGCCGTGTAGACGACCTGCGCGGTGCGCTCGGTGATCTCGCCGTCCTCGCCCTTGATCGGGGTGGCCAGCTTCTGCATCTTCTTGGTGACGGTCCAATCAGGGTTGATCGTCGGCGTGATCGAGACCAGCTCCTTGGGGACCTTGATCGTGATCCTCGTCGTGGCCGACCCGTCGCAGCCGTGCGGGACGCTGACGGTCGCCACGGTGTACGAGCCGGCGACCCCCTCTCCCGGTGAGATCGTCACGTGGGCCGAGGCCGGACCGGCCAGGAGGATGCCGGCAACGAGGGCGACGGCGGCTGCGCCACCCGCACGGGCAGCATGATGCGCTACGGACATGGGAGTGCCTTCCGTATGTCTGTCGTGGGTGCGAACGGGCACGCTCCGCAGCGTCCCGGGCGTTCGCAGGCTCAGGACGTGACCGGAGGGAGCGCCGGCGGCGGGCCGCGCAGCGGGGCGATCCGGAGGATGTCGAGGTCCGCGCGGCCATCTGCGACACCGGCGCACACCCGGACCGGGAGGTGTCGGGGCCGGACCGGGCCGGCGAGTGCGGCCACTGCGCCAAGGGTGCGCACGGCCTGCTCCTGCGCGAGAAGGATCAGGGCGGTCACCACGGCCGAGAGCAGGTGCGCGACGACCATGGCGTACCCGGGGGCGACCGTCGCGCCCATGTGCATCCCCGGCATCGAGGGTGCGGCGGTCACGGCGTACGCGACGTGCAGGCCCACCTGCAGTCCGGTGCATGCGGCGAACACGGTGCGTACGCGCAGGCGGCCGCTGAGCATCAACAGGCATACGCCGAAGACACCGACCGAGATCCAGAGAAGTTCGTCGGGAGGCGGGACAGCGCCGTCCGCTCGCGTATGGGCGTACGCCGAGAAACCCACGATCTCTGCGGTCGCCAGCGCCGAGCGGGCCACGATCGAGCCGATCGGGCCGGTGACGGTGGGCGCGGGCGTCCGCATGGGTCGCATTGTGTCAGTCAGCGCCCGGCCCGGTGCAGCGCGCCCGTACCGGCCAGGTATTCTCACAAGCAGGACTTGTAGATATTCCACCCGTCGAGGGGACACCCATGTCGGACACGCTCCAAGCAGTGCTGCTCGTCGTCCTGATCATCGCCACCAGCATCTGGGTCGGTGGCTACATCGCGATCGCGGTGGTCGCCCGGGCTGCGACCGCCACACTCACTCCGGACGCACGGATCGCGTTCTTCCGCAGCCTCGGCCGGCTCTACTTCTGGGTGGGCACCCCGGCACTCGTCGTGGCCCTGGCGGTCGGCGCGGTGCTGGCCCGTAACGCCGACCACGGCGCTCTTCTCACGACAGCCGTCGTCGTCGCGGTGGTCCTGCTCGTCAGCTTCGCGATCGCGGTCGTCCAGGCCCGCCGGATGACCCGGCTGCGCCGTGCCCTCGTCGCCTCTCCCGATGACACCGCTCTTGCCGCGCGCGTCCGCAGCGGGGCACGCGCCGCAGGCGCCCTGCGCGGGGTGCTCGGGATCCTCAGCGTCGTGCTGGTCGTGATCGGCGCGTTCCTCGCCACCTGATCGCTGCAACCGAAGGAGAGAACATGGTCACGCTCGCCGAGGCACTGACCCTCGAACACCGCGAGATCGACCGCGGCATCGAGGAGTTCGTCGAGGCTCTCGATCGCGGGGCGGTCGAGCCCGCACCCCTGCTCGGCTCGATCGAGGCGCTGCGCCGGCACATCTACCTCGAGGAGGCGTTCCTCTTCCCGCCCGTACGCCAAGCGGGCCTGATGATGCCGGTGATGGTGATGCTGCGCGAACACGGCGAGTTGTGGAGGCAGATGGATGCGGTGACCGACCTCGTCGATGGCGCCGGTGCCGACTCGTCGGCGATCGAGTCCAAGTGCCGCGAACTGCTCGCGATGCTCGACCAGCACAACATGAAGGAGGAGCCGATCATCTACCCCCACGCGGACGCGGATCTGCCCACCGAGTCCTCCGCCGAGTTGCGCGCGTTCCTCGAGGCCGGATCGACCCCCGACGGGTGGGTGTGCGAGGGAGCGCGCTGAGCTTCCTCCGGTCAGCCCTTCGGCATGCTGAGGTGGTCGGCGACCACGCTGAGCATCACGACCGAGTCCTCGATCGCGATCAGGTCGTGCCGGGTCGGCGGGATCAACACGAACTCCCCCGCCGCAGCCTCGACAGCGTCCTCGCCAGCACGCAGGCGTACGCGCCCCTTCAAGACCTGCAGCGTCGCCTCGCCCGGACTGTCGTGCTCGCCCAGGGCGAAGTCGGCCGCGAGGGCGAGCACCGTCTGACGCAGGACGTGCTCGTGACCGCCGTGGATCGTGTGCGCGCTGCGGCCCGAGGACGCGGCTCGCGCCTTCGTGAGCAGTTCGTCGGCGAGGGTCGTCAGGGACGTGGTTTCCATCAGCTTCCTCCTGGGACGGCGATACGGGTGAGACACAGATCCGGCTCCACGAAGGCCTCCAGGCTCTCGACGGTCGCCTCCGACCCCCAGGCCTCGAGGGCCCCTTCCATGAGGCCGCGGTGGACCGAGCAGACGACATCGGGGCGACCCTCGGCGAGCTCGAGGAACGGGCAGTTGTGCAGGCCGATGCTCACCTCTGTGGAGTCATCGGAGGTGACGCGGCGCTCGGGAGCGAAGTCGGCGTCGGCGAGCAGGGTCACCAACCGGTCGGTGACGGACAGGTCGGCACGGTCACTCGCATGTGTACGTCCCCAGGCCCGGCCGGCGGCAGCAGCCGTACGTCTCGAGCCGATGCCCTCGCCGAGGCCGGCGACGAGGATCTCGGAGAGCATGCGGTAATGCCGCTCCCCCGACGGGTCCATCCGCTGCACCGCTCGGAAGACCCGCGGCGGGCGGCCCGCCGTGCGCACCCGCCCGGGCTCGCTCACCACCTGTCCGGACCGCACCAGAGCGTCGAGATGGAAGCGCACGGTGTTGACGTGGACGCCGAGCCGATCGGCGACCTCGGCGACCGCCATCGCGTCATCGGCCTCGCGGAGGACGCGCAGCACCTCGGCCCGACGCCCGTTCACAACTGACGATCCGGGATCGTGAGGTGCAGGTCCATCGTCTCCTCGACCGGGAGCTGACAGGACAGCCGCGAGCCGTCGAGGCGATCCGCGGCGGTGCCGTCGAGCATCTCGTCCTCCATGTCGCTCAGCAGCGGCAACCCCGCCACATCAGCCGGGTCGACGTACACGTGACAGGTGGCGCAGTTCATGAAGCCGCCGCACTCGGCACGGATGCCCGGGATCCCATGGCGTTTCGCGACCTGCATCACCGACTCGCCGACGCGCGCATCCACTGTGAGGGTCTCGCCCTCGTGGTTGGTGAACGTCACCCGCGGCAGCGGCACGTCGTCCATCGCAGCACCTTCCGCAGTTCCTACAAGTGATGTTTGTGCAAACTTACGCCATCGACCCGCCTCGTACGACCAGCAGGGCGATGTGGAGCCGGCCGTCACCGATCGCGGATTTGGAGCTTCCCCCCACCTCCCCGTAAGATTCTGCTCACCGACGCGGGGTGGAGCAGTTCGGTAGCTCGCTGGGCTCATAACCCAGAGGTCGCAGGTTCAAATCCTGCCCCCGCTACGAATTTCAGGCGCGGAACCTACGGGGTCCGCGCCTGAAAGGTTTGTGGGACTTGATCATATGTCCACTTTGGGTCCAAAAACCCTGTCCAGAAGCCCCTCAACGGGCTGATCTGCGAAACGGCTACGGAGTCGCACCGTCTGGTGCGGACTCGCACGGTTCGGCCGGCACACCTGCTTGGCATGGACAGCACGACACCCACCCTGAGCGGTCTCGCACCGCTGATCTCGATCGAGGAACTCTCCGAGTACCTCAACGTCCCCACGCGGACCTTGCACGACTGGCGTCTGGCCGGTCGTGGACCGCGTGCGGTCCACGTCGGTCGGCAACTGCGGTACTTCGTCGACGACGTCAACGAGTGGCTTCGTCAGCAGCGCGAGGACGTCACTGGGCGCGCACCCGAGGGGCGGTGAGCTGACGTGGGCAGGCCACGCACTCCGATCGGCACGTTCGGCGACATCACCTACGTCAAGATGCCCGGCGGCAGGGTCCGTGCTCGGACGCGTTACCGCGACGACGACGGCCAGGTCCGCCGGGTCTCGGCGACCGGTTCGTCGAACAAGGACGCACTGCGGGCGTTGAAGGCATCGCTGGCTCAGCGCCCCAGCCACCTCTCGACCGGCGAAGTCACCGGCGACTCCTCGTTCGCCAAACTCGTCGAGGTCTGGCTCGAAGACCTCGACATGACGAACAAGATCGCGCCGAGCACACGGTCGCTCTACGAGCGCAACATGCGTCAACTCGTGATGCCGGCCTTCGAGCACTACCTCCTGCGGGAGATCTCGGTGCGCAAGGTTGATCAGTTCATCAAGACCTTGGCGACCACGAAGAGCTACAGCATGGCCAAGCAAGCACGCACCGTCCTCAGCCTCGCGTTCGGGCTGGCGGTCAGGTACGACGCCATCGCGAAGAACCCGGTCCGCGACATGGGTCGGTTGCACAAGCCTCCTACCCAGGCAACCTCGCTCAGCGAGACCCAGGTGGCGAAGATCCGCGCTGCCGCGCGGAGTTGGAGACGCGGCCCGGGCTTCTCTGGCCCACCTCCGGACGGCCAGTTGGAGCAGATCATCGAGGTAATGCTCGGCACCTCCGCGCGCATCGGCGAGGTGCTGGCCATCCGCCGGCGCGATGTCGATGCCACCAGTGACCCAGCGACGGTTCGCATCTGCGGCACCATCGTCTCGCCATCCGGTAAGCCGACCCATCGTCAGTCGCACCCGAAGACCACAAAGTCCACACGGACGGTCTCGGTGCCGAGCTTCGCTGCCGCAGTGCTCCGCGACCGGCTGGTCAAGGTCGCCTCGGAAGACCCCGAGCACTTGATCTTCTTCACCCGCAATGGGACTCCCTTGACGACGAACAACGTCAGGCGTCGCCTGCGTGCGGTACTTGAGGAAGCGGGGATCGAGGGCGTCACTCCTCACTCGTTCCGTCGAACCGTTGCGACCGTCCTCGACCGGGCAGGCGGTGCCGACCTCGCCGCCGAGATGCTCGGCCACACCTCGTCGAAGATCACCAAGGAGCACTACATCGAGCCGGACGAGAGGGTGAACCCGGTGACCGCCGAGATCCTCGAAGCGCTGGCGCCGAAGGCCGGGAACGATGACGACCACCTGGACGAGGCGGTCTGAGATGAGCCGACGAAAGAACAAGCTGCATACCCTTTCTCCTCTAGATGGAAAAGGGTATGATTCGGAGGTGTGGGTCGTTGAAGCCGAGTTGATCGAAGACTGGCTCAAGACGGTCGATGAAGTCACCTTCGACCTCATCGGTGCTGCGGTGGAGATTCTCGCCGAACACGGACCGGGCTTGGGTCGGCCGTTGGTCGACACTGTCATCGGCTCGCGACACAGCAACATGAAGGAGCTGCGACCGGGGTCGTCGGGGCGCAGCGAGGTGAGGATCTTGTTCGCCTTCGACCCCAGGCGCAAGGCGATCCTTCTCGTGGCCGGAGACAAGCACGGGCAGTGGCAGCGTTGGTACAAGGACAACATCCCCATCGCTGATGACCGGTACGACAAGCACCTGACCGAACTCAAGAAGCAAGACGAAGAAGCCGCGAGGAAGGCACCGGCGCCCAAGGG
>DASVMH010000337.1:0-12113 GCA_036384455.1 Marmoricola sp.
CACCCCGCCCACGGTGGCCGCGGCCGCACGCGCGTCGTCGTCGGGCAGCGCGTACCAGCCGTGCCTGGCCCGGACGATCCGCTCGGCCCGCAAGGCCGCTTGGACCTCACGCCTCGAAACGTGGCGCAACAGCATCGCGGCGCGCGCCACGCCGCCCTCACGCTGAAGTGCCTCGACGACGTCCACAGCGGGACCATTCCCCGCCCAAACCCCACTAACGCAGAATCCACAGGCCGTACGTCAGATGATGGCTTCCCACCAGCCCGAACCGAAGTACGCCCCCGCTGCACCCACGAGTGCGTACGCCGACAGCCATGCGACCCGATCCCCCGCCGGGGCCGAGGCGAGCGTCGCGCCGCGCGCCAGGTTGCGCAGGCTCCGAGCGGCGGCGCCGCCGAAGAGCACGACGAGGACGGCTGGGAGCGCCATCAGCCAGAACACCACGCCGCACACGATGAAGCCGGCGTTACCGCTCTCGCGCAGGCCGTAGTCCCAGAAGTTCCAGCCGAGGGCCCCGAACAGCGCCGCCCACATGATCGGGAGCAGCACCGGGGCACGCAGCAGCCCCGCCAGGACCGAGCCTGCGAGGGCCGCGAGGATCAGCATCGGGATCGCGACCCCGATCGTCCACGCGCCCTCGGGACACGGCTGCGCGGACACGTACGGGCCGCCGCTCGCGCAGGTGCCGCCCACGTCCATCACCGTCCGCATCGCCCGGAAGGCCCAGGTGCAGCCGACGGCAACCGCCATCACGGCGGTCAGCAGGCCAACGGTCAGGCCCAGGGAGCGTCCGTTCATATCAGTACGCCCCGTGACCCACGAGCACGGCACGGACCGTCTTGAGGAGGATGACGAAGTCGCTGGTCAGGGACCAGTTGTCGACGTAGTAGAGGTCGAGCCGCACCGACTCCTCCCAGGAGAGGTCCGAGCGACCGGAGACCTGCCAGAGGCCGGTGATGCCCGGGCGGACCATCAGCCGCCGGTGTACGTGCTCGTCGTACTTCTCGACCTCGTCGGGCAGCGGGGGGCGCGGCCCGACCAGGCTCATGTCGCCGCGGATGACGTTGAACAGTTGGGGCAGCTCGTCGATCGAGTAGCGCCGGATGAAGCTCCCGAAGCGCGTGATCCGCGGGTCCTCACGAAGCTTGAAGAGCACCTCGCCGCCCTCGTTGACCAACTCGAGTTCGTTACGGATCTGGTCGGCCCCGACGACCATCGAACGGAATTTGAGCATGTCGAAGGGTTGTCCGTCGGTGCCGATGCGCAGTTGCCGATAGAGCACCGGGCCGCCGTCCTGCAGCTTGATGATCAGCGCCGTCACCAGCATCGGGATCGACAGGAAGAAGACGAGCGCCAGGCTGACCGTCAGATCGAAGATCCGCTTGGCCAGACCCTTGGCCTCGGCGATGCGCGGCTCCTGGACGTGGACGAGCGGGAGCCCGGCGACATGGGAGAGGTGCACCCGTGGGCCGGCGATATCGGTGAGCGCCGGCACGACCAACATGTCGAGGTCGAGACCCTCGATCGCCCAGCCGAGCCGGCGCAGCTCGTTCGCCGAACGGTAGGACCCACCCGCGACGAGCACCGTGTCCGCCTCGAGATCGACCGCGGTCTGCGGGAGGTCGGCGACGGTGCCGAGCACCGGGATGAGTGCGGCGGCGTCGGTCGGGCTGTCCGTGCACATCCCCATCACGTGGTAGCCGGTCCACGGCTCGCGGGCGAGGACGGCGACGATGTCGGCGACGGCCGCCGGCGTGCCGACCGCGATCGTACGGTTCGCCAATCCCCCGTGGCCGCGCCACCAGTGCAGCAGCTTGCGGTCGATGTAGCGCACGACGACCAGGGCGAGCAGTCCCACGGAGAAGGTGAGGAGGACGTATCCGCGTGACGCCTCTCGCCGGCTCAGGAATCCGATGAAGCAGGTCAGGCCGAGGGTCACGATGGTGCCGAGCACCAAGGCGCGGAATTCGTCGAAACGGGCACCGAACTCACGCGTGTCGTACGCCCCGAGGGTGAGCAGCGTGAGCGCCCACACGGCGATCATCAGAGGGCTGTTGCCCGACAGGTCGGAGTTGTGGCTCCCGCTCCACCACGCGTCGACGCCGCCGCGGTGGGCCCACGCGAAGCTCGAGGCGGCGACCATCACGCCGAGGTCGACCAGGAAGACGAGGACGAGGACCTGCGCGAGACGTCGCTGGAGGTGGGTGCGCTTGTGACGGCGCGCCCTCGACGACTCGACTCGTTCCATGTGGAGCGTCAACGCCGGCGTACCTCTCGGAGCGCCGGGCGCGCGTCGGCGAGGTAGACCCCGGAGGCGACGACCCCGAGCAGGCCGAAGAGGGAGACCGGCGAGCGGAAGGCGATGCAGGTGAGCAGCGCGAGGAGCAGGATCAGCACCCAGGCTGGCTTGCTCAGCTTGTCGGTCACGGCATAGGAGTGGGCCGGGCGCAGGATCGCGTCACAGAGGGCGAAAGCCTCCATGACTGCCGCGCCGGCGAAGAGCGCCAGCCCGATCCAATACTCGATGTTCCATACCCACACGTGGGCAAGGTTAGCGTTCAGCGGCCGCACGGCGGGAGTACGGCGACGGCCCCGAGGACCGGGGTCCTCGGGGCCGTGGCGGTACGGCAGATGCGATCAGGCGGTCTTCTTGGCGGCCGTCTTCTTCGCAGCGGTCTTCTTGGCAGCAGCCTTCTT
Source organism: Marmoricola sp. (assembly GCA_036384455.1). Taxonomy (GTDB): domain Bacteria; phylum Actinomycetota; class Actinomycetes; order Propionibacteriales; family Nocardioidaceae; genus Marmoricola. Next base: position 2,698 of record DASVMH010000337.1, read on the forward strand.
GGCCGGGGCCTTCTTGGCGGCAGCAGCGGTCTTGGCCGGAGCCTTCTTCGCAGCGGGCTTCTTGGCAGCCTTCTTCACCGGCTTGTTGGTCACGGCCTTGACGCCGTCCTTGCGGATGGCGGCCACGAACTTCTCACCGCGCTTGGCGAGGTCGGCGTAGGTGTCGGTGAGCTCCTTGACGGCGTCCTCGAGCTGCTTCTGCACCTTGGCGGGCAGCTCCTTGGCGTCCTTCTGGAGCTCGTTGACGCGGGCCTCGAACTTCGCCTGCGCGTCCTTGGCCTCCTTGGTGAGCTCGTCGAAGCGCGCGGTCACGGCCTCGCGGGCCTGGGTCTGCAGCGCCTTGGTGTCACGGAAGTCGACCTTGGTGACGCGGGCCTGGGCGGCGTCGAAGCGGTCCTGCGCGGACTTCTGCGCCTCGGTGGCGTAGCCACGGGCGAAGTCGACGGCGAGCTCGGTGGCGCCGGCGACGGCGAACAGCGGCTTGACGGCCTCGGTCTTGAACTGCTCGACGTTGAACTGGGTCTTCGGCATGTCAGTTTCCTTCGGGTTGTGTTGCGTCCGATTCGGGGGCGAATCGGTTCTCGGTGTGGGTGACGGGCGCTGCCGCGTCGTTGACAGCTCTGAAGGAGCGGTAGACCTCCGACAGGGCGTTCTTCTGCCTCACGGTCAGCGCGTCGTCGGCGAGGATCGCCAACTCGACGGATCGGACCGCCTCGTCCTCCTGGGTGAGGATCCCCGCCTGGACGTAGAGCTGTTCGGCGGAGATGCGAAGTGCTTTGGCGATCTGCTGCAGCACTTCGGCAGATGGCTTGCGCAGACCTCGTTCGATCTGGCTGAGGTAGGGGTTGGACACGCCGGCCTGATCGGCGAGCTGCCGCAAGGAGAGCTGCGCTGCTTCGCGCTGCTCCTTGAGGTAGTCGCCGAGGGACTCGACGGTCTTCCCGACCACGGACTTCTTAGCCACACGTCAATGGTGCTAACTCTTGTTAGCACTTTGCAAATTCTGCGAGCGTGTTTGCGGTCACACCCCGTACCCTCGCCTGTCGTGAGCACAGTCGTGGCAGAGATCGTCCGGTCCGGGGTCGTCGAGGGGCATCACCACGGGTCGGTGCTGGCGCTGGCGGCGGACGGGAGCGTCGCGTACGCCCTCGGCGACGTGACCTCGCCGATCCTGCCGCGCTCCTGCAACAAGCCGCTGCAGGGGTTGGCGATGGTGCGCAACGGTTTGGAGCTGCCGCCGGACCTGCTCGCGCTCGGCTGCGGGTCACATTCGGGCGAGCCGTTCCACGTCGACGGGGTCCGGCGCATCCTCGACGCGGCCGGGCTGGGCGAGGACGCACTGCAGAATCCGCCCGACCTTCCCCTGGCTCCCGACGTACGCGACGCGCTCCTGCGCGCTGGGGGCGAACCGTCCCGCGTCCTCATGAACTGCTCGGGCAAGCACGCCGCGATGCTCGCCACCTGCGTACACAACGGCTGGGACACCGGCAGCTACCTCGACATCTCCCATCCGCTGCAGCGGGCGATCGCGGAGACGTTCGCCGACGCCACCGGGGAGCCGATCGCGCACACGGCCGTCGACGGCTGCGGCGCACCCCTGCTGAGCACGTCGCTCGGCGGGCTGGCTCGCGGGTTCGTACGCCTCGCAACGGCGACCGACGGCGCCGAGCGGCGGGTCGCCGACGCGATCCGCACCCACCCCGAACACGTCTCCGGCAGCACCCGTGACGAGCGCGCGCTACTCACCGCGATCCCCGGAGCGATCGGGAAGATGGGGGCCGAGGCCTGCTACGTCCTCGCCCTCCCCGATGGCCGCGCGATCGCGCTGAAGATCGACGACGGCGCCGACCGGGCACGGCCGATCGTGATGGCCGCAACCCTGCAATTGTTGGGTTGGGACACCGGAAGCACCGCGGCGGGCGAGATCGACACCGACGCCGTACGCGGCACCGGCCGACACCCCCTCTTCGGCGGCGGTGCCCAGATCGGCGAGATCCGCGCCGCCCTCCGGCGATAGCTCGGGCGCTCGATGATCGGCGCTCCGCGCCTCAACGCTCCTCGCTCGGCCGAATCCGAGCAAGCTCGGTTCGTCCTCACTCGTTCGCGTAGGCTCCGCCCGTGTCCCTCCCCCAGCACTGCCCCTCTCCGCGCGAGCTCGACGACCTCGAGCTGCTGCTCAACGGCGCGATGGCGCCGCGGACGGGATTCGACCCCGAGGGCGGCGTCGTCACGCTGGCGCGGCCCGAGCCCGGCGAGCTAGAACTGGTCGACCCCGAGGGGCTGCCGCTGGCCCGCGTGGCCGAGGACGGCTCGCTCACCGCGCTGTCGACCCCGGCGTACGGCGCGTTCCGGCGGCTGCACCTGAGCCCGCAGCAGACACGGGAGCAGTACGACGGGGCGCTCTTCGTGCCCGTCGACACCTATCTGAGCGCGACCGACATCGCAATGATCGAGCAGCGTCGTGGCGAGCGGCCGGTCGTCCTGCTGGCGCTCTCCGGCCACGGCACTCCCCGCGGACTGTCCCCCCTCGGACTGATCCGGGTCAGCCTGGCCGCGGCCGACCTCCTGGGCAACGCGCACGTCGTGGCGGTCCCGCTGGCCTCCCACAAAGACGCCTCAACCCTGCAATTGCGGGGTTCTGACACGCGTACGCACCAAAACGACGTCACAACCCCGCAATTGCGGGACGCGGTCGTGGGCAACTACGCCGCCGGAGAGGTCTTCGCCCACGTACGCGGCAAGGGCGCCTTCCCGGCCACGTTCGCCCCCATCATCGAATCCGAGGCGGAGCGCGGCGTGGTCGTGTTCTTCACCGGCCTGTCCGGCAGTGGCAAGTCGACGCTGGCCCGAGCGCTGACCGACCAACTGCTCGAGGCGGGTCACACCGTCACGAGCCTCGACGGCGACGTCGTCCGCCGCAACCTCAGCGCCGGCCTGACCTTCTCCAAGGAGGACCGCGAGACCAACATCCGCCGCATCGGCTGGGTGGCCGCGGAGATCGCCCGCCACCGCGGCGTCGCCATCTGCTCGCCGATCGCCCCCTTCGACTCGACCCGCAAGGCGGTGCGGCAGATGGTCGAGGACGCCGGCGGGCAGTTCGTGCTGATCCACGTCTCGACCCCGGTCGAGGAGTGCGAGCGCCGCGACCGCAAGGGCCTGTACGCCAAGGCGCGGGCCGGTGAGATCCCCGAATTCACCGGCATCTCCAGCCCGTACGAGATCCCCGAGGACGCCACGGTCGCCGTCGACACCACCGGCCGGACCATCGAGGACGCACTCGCCGACGTGGTGGCGGCGCTGCCGTTCAAGGGGGCCTGTGATGCATGACCTCCTGACCACCGACGCCCTGAGCGTCCTCGTGGTGAGCTTCGGCATCGGCATCGTGGTGGGCCTGACCGGCATGGGCGGCGGCGCCCTGATGACGCCGGCGCTGATCATGCTCGGCATCAACCCGACCGCGGCGGTCACCAACGACCTCGTCTCCTCCGCGATCGCGAAGCCGGTCGGCGCGGCGGTGCACTTCAAACAGGGTTCACCCAACCTCAAACTCGTCATGTGGCTGGTGATCGGCTCGGTGCCGACCGCCTTCGCCGGCGCCTTCATCGTCGACGCGATCGGGGCGACGAAGCAGCAGGAGGATTTCGTCAAGCTGGCGATCGGGTGCGCACTGCTGTTCACCGCGGCGACGTACGCGGTCCGGATGTACATCCAGCTCCGCTTCGTCACCGGCGGGAACATCGCCCCCGAGGGCGACCCCGCGGTCAAGCCGCTGCCCACGCTGCTCGTCGGGATCTTCGGCGGTCTTCTCGTCGGAGTGACGTCGGTCGGATCGGGCTCCCTGATCATGGTGGCGCTGCTGCTGCTCTATCCGACCCTGAGCGCCATCAAGCTGGTCGGCACCGACCTGCTCCAGGCGGTGCCGCTGATCCTTTCGGCGGCGATCAGCCACGTCATCGTCGACGGCGTGCAGTGGTCCGTGCTGATCCCCCTGATCGTCGGCAGTACGCCCGGCACCTACCTCGGCGCCCGCGTCGCGTCCTGGGTCTCACAGTCGGTGATCCGGCGCGGGATCGTCATCATGCTGACCCTCACGGGCCTCAACATGTTGGGGGCCTCGCCGACGTGGATCGGTATCGCCGGTGGTGCGATGCTGCTGCTCGGCCCGCTCGCGTGGGGCTTCATCCGGCAGACCCGCGGACTGCCCGCCTTCGACAACGACTCCGCGGCGTGGCGACTGCCCGACCATCCGGACCAGACCTGATGCGGCTGCTGCTCCTCCGACACGGCCAGACCCACTCCAACGTCTCGGGCGCCCTCGACACGGGCGCTCCGGGGGCCGGGCTCACCGAGCTGGGCCATGCGCAGGCTGCCGCCGCCGGCACGGTGCTCGCCGACCGCGGCATCGAGGCGATCTACTGCTCCACGCTGACGCGCACGCGGCAGACTGCGGCTCCCCTGGCCGACCGTCTCGATCTGGAGCCGGTCGCCCTGGAGGGTTTCCGCGAGGTGCGCGCCGGAGACCTGGAGATGCGGACCGACGACGAGTCCGCCCTGGCGTACCGGCACGTCGTGGCGAGCTGGCTGCTCGAGCGCGACCTCTCCGTGAGGATGCCCGGGGCGGAGACCGGCCATGAATTCCTCCACCGTTTCGACGGCGCGATCGAGGACATCCGCGCGGCGGGGCACCGGACCGCTCTCGTGGTCAGTCACGGGGCCGCGATCCGCACCTGGGTCGGTCTGCACCTGAGTGGCACGGACACCGAGCGCTGGCACGACCAGGCGCTGCAGCCCCTGCACAACACCGGCTGCATCGAGCTCGACGACGAGGACGACGCGGCGGGCGAGTGGCGGGTCGTCGCGTGGCACAACAACCCCGTCGGCGGCGACCTCCTCGACGATCCCGGTGCTGCCGACCCGACGGCGCGCTAGCTCGCTGAGCCAGTCCTCAGGACGCCCACAGCCTCCACTGAGGTCGTCGGAGCACACTCGATGCATGACGATCATCTACCTCATGGGAGCGTGGCTGGTGGCGTCCTTCCCGCTCGCGATCCTCATCGGCCGTTCGTTCGACCGGGCCGGCGTCAGCGTCGACGCCCACGCCCTCGACGATCCTCAGTCCACGAGCCCGCGGAGGTATTCGCCGTAGCCGCTCTTCTCGAGGGCGGCGGCACGGTCGAGGAGTTCGGCATCGGTGAGCCAGCCCATGCGCCACGCCACCTCCTCGGGCGCGCCGATCTTGAGGCCCTGCCTGCTCTCGATGGCGCGGACGTAGTTGCCCGCGTCGTTGAGTGACTCGAAGGTTCCGGTGTCGAGCCATGCGGTGCCACGCTCGAGGACCTGCACGGCCAGGCGTCCCTCCTCGAGATAGACCCGGTTGAGGTCGGTGATCTCGAACTCGCCGCGTGCGGACGGCGCGAGTGCACGGGCGTGCCCGACGACGGTGTGGTCGTAGAAGTAGAGGCCGGGCACGGCGTACGGGCTCTTCGGCTTCGCGGGCTTCTCCTCCAACGAGACCGCACGGCCGCTGTCGTCGAACTCGACCACGCCGTACGCGCTGGGATCGCTGACGCGGTAACCGAACACCGCAGCGCCCTCAAGGTCCGCGAAGCGACGCAGCTGTCCACCGAGCCCGGCGCCGTAGAAGATGTTGTCGCCCAGGACGAGGCCGACCCGCTCGTCGCCGCCCTCGTCGAGGAAGCCGGCGTCCGCTCCGATCAGGAACGCCTGGGCCAGCCCGTCGGGGGATGGCTGCACGGCGAAGGTGAGGTCGATGCCGAGTTGCGAGCCGTCCCCGAGGAGGCGCCGGAATCCGTCGGCCTCGTGCGGAGTGGTGATCACCAGGATGTCGCGGATGCCGGCGAGCATCAGGGTCGACAGCGGGTAGTAGATCATCGGCTTGTCATAGACAGGCATCAGTTGCTTGCTGATCCCGAGGGTGATCGGATGCAGTCGGCTGCCGGTGCCACCGGCGAGGATGATTCCGCGCATGATCGCCCAGCCTAGAGAACACTCGTCGCCGCGGCGCGCACCTTCCCTAGGATCGGGGTCATGCAACACGTTCTCGTGACCGGTGGGGCCGGGTTCATCGGCGCCAACTTCGTCCACCACCTCGTGCGGGAGACGAGCGCCACGGTGACGGTCCTCGACAAACTGACGTACGCCGCGTCCGAGGCCGCGCTCGCCGGTCTGCCCGCTGATCGGGTCAGCCTCGTCGTGGGCGACGTCGCCGAGAGCGCCGACGTCGACCCCCTGGTCGCCGAGCACGACGCGGTGGTGCACTTCGCGGCGGAGTCGCACAACGACAACTCGTTGGACGACCCGAGCCCCTTCATCCGCACCAACCTGGTCGGCACCTTCACCCTCCTCGAGGCGGTCCGCCGCGCCGGCACCCGACTGCACCACGTCTCCACCGACGAGGTCTACGGCGACCTCGACCTCGACGACCCCAAGAGGTTCACCGAGGACACCCCGTACAACCCGAGCAGCCCCTATTCCGCGTCGAAGGCGGGCTCGGACCACCTCGTCCGGGCATGGGTGCGCAGCTTCGGCGTACGCGCGACGATCTCGAACTGCTCCAACAACTACGGCCCGTGGCAGCACATCGAGAAGTTCATCCCGCGCCAGATCACCAACGTCATCGACGGCGGCAACCCGAAGGTCTACGGCGACGGCCTCAACGTGCGCGACTGGATCCACGCCGACGACCACTCAGCGGCCGTGTGGCGGATCCTCAACGACGGCCGCATCGGGGAGACATACCTGATCGGCGCCGACGGCGAGCGCAACAACCTGCAGGTGGTCCGGGCGATCCTGGCCCACTTCGGGCTGGGCGAGGACCGCATCGAATTCGTCACCGACCGCGCCGGCCACGACCGTCGCTATGCGATCGAGTCCGGCAAGCTGCGTGCCGAGCTCGGCTGGTCGCCGCGCTTCGGGGATTTCGAGAGCGGTCTGGCCGACACGATCGAGTGGTACGTCGCGCACGAGCCCTGGTGGCGCCCGGCGAAGCAGGCGACCGAGGCCGCGTACGCCGCGAAGGGCCAGTGATGAGCGAGCTCTCGGTCGAGACGACGCCCATCCCCGGGCTACTGGTCGTGCGACTGCCGGTGCACCAGGACAGCCGCGGCTGGTTCAAGGAGAATTGGCAGCGCGAGAAGATGACCGCGCTCGGGCTGCCCGACTTCGGCCCGGTCCAGCACAACGTCTCGTTCAACAGCACGCGTGGCACCACCCGCGGCGTGCACGCCGAGCCGTGGGACAAGCTGGTCTCGGTCGTCACGGGAAGCGCCTTCGGCGCCTGGGTCGACCTGCGCGGCGGCGAGAGCTTCGGCCGTACGTTCCACGTCGATCTGGATCCGGGTGTGGCCGTGTTCGTGCCGCGCGGGGTCGGGAACTCCTATCAGACGCTGACGGACGCGACCGCCTACAGCTATCTGGTCGACGAGCACTGGCGGCCCGGCGTCACCTATCCCGCGCTCGCGCTGGACGATCCGACCGCAGCCATCCCCTGGCCCATCCCGCTCGCCGGGGCGGAGGTCTCGGAGAAGGACCACCACAATCCCCATCTCGCCGACGTGGTGCCCTTCGAGCCGAAGCCCGCCCTGATCATCGGCAACCGCGGCCAACTCGGTCGCGCCCTGAGCGCGCTCTATCCCGGTGCCGTCGGCGTCGACCTCGACGAGTTGGACGTCACCGACGCCCAACAGGTCGCGGCGTGGCCGTGGCACGACCACGGCGTCGTGTTCAACGCTGCGGCCTTCACCGCGGTCGACGCCGCCGAGACGGCCGAGGGCAGGCGCACGGCGTGGGCGGCGAACGCCTCGGCGCCAGCGGCGCTGGCGCGGGCGGCGATCGAGCACGGCTTCACCCTGGTGCACTACTCCAGCGACTACGTCTTCGACGGGGTGACGGACCCCCACCCCGAGGACGAGCCGCTGAGTCCGCTCGGCGTCTACGGTCAGTCCAAGGCGGCCGGCGACCTCGCCGTGTCCGTGGCGCCCCGGCACTACCTGCTGCGCACCTCCTGGGTGGTCGGCGAGGGGAAGAACTTCGTCCGCACGATGCGGCAGCTCGCCCTCGACGGCGCCGACCCGACGGTCGTGGCCGACCAGGTCGGCCGACTGACCTTCACGACCGAGCTGGCGCGGGCGACCAAGCACCTGGTGGACGCCGGTGCACCGTTCGGCACCTACAACGTCACCAACGGCGGCGAGCCGGCGAGTTGGGCCGATCTGGCCAAGCGGGTCTTCGAGTTGAGCGGCCGCTCCGCCGAGCACGTCACCGCGACCACGACCGCGCAGTGGGCCGAGGGCAAGGTGGTCTCACCCCGCCCCCAGCACAGCGGACTCGACCTCGCGAAGATCCGATCCAGTGGCTTCGAGCCCGCGGACCAATGGAGCGCACTGGCGGAATATGTCGCGTCGCTCGGCGACTGATGCGTGAGTTGGCCCACGCCGGGGGCGGATGCGTCAAAGGCCCTCGCCCAGATGTCGGTACGATGACGGCTGCTGTCCCCCTGAAAGGTTCATCGTGACCCAGACCCATGCCGACTACCGGCTGAGCCAGCTCGACCAGCTGGAGGCGGAGTCGATCCACATCTTCCGTGAGGTTGCCGCGGAGTTCGAGAAGCCGGTGCTGCTCTTCTCCGGCGGCAAGGACTCCATCGTGATGCTCCGCCTTGCGGAGAAGGCGTTCTACCCCGCGAAGATCCCCTTCCCGGTGATGCAGGTCGCGACCGGTCTGGACTTCCCCGAGGTGCTCGAGACCCGTGACAAGTGGGTCGAGCGGCTGGGCGTACGCCTCAAGGTCGCCTCGGTGGACGACGCGATCAAGAACGGCGTGGTCGTCGACGACGGCAAGACGTCGCGCAACCGGCTGCAGATCGGCACCCTGCTCAACGGCATCGAGGAGGAGGGCTTCACCGCCGCCTTCGGCGGTGGCCGGCGCGACGAGGAGAAGGCACGCGCGAAGGAGCGGGTCTACTCCCACCGTGACGAATTCGGTCAATGGGACCCCAAGAACCAGCGCCCGGAGCTGTGGAGCCTCTACAACGGCCGCCTCCACGAGGGCGAGCACATGCGGATCTTCCCGATCTCGAACTGGACCGAGCTCGACATCTGGGACTACATCGGCCGCGAGGGCATCCTGATCCCCTCGATCTACTACTCACACCAGCGCAAGGTGGTCGAGCGCGACGGGATGCTGCTCAGCGTCTCCGACGCGGTCCAGCCGCGCGAGGGCGAAGAGGTCAGCGAGCGCACCGTCCGCTTCCGCACCGTCGGCGACATGTCGCTGACCGGGTGCGTGGAGTCCACCGCGTCCACCATCGACGAGATCATCGAGGAGGTCGCGGTCGCCCGGGTCACCGAGCGCGGCGCGACCCGCGGTGACGACAAGTTCTCCGAAGCAGCCATGGA
>DASVMH010000338.1:0-7663 GCA_036384455.1 Marmoricola sp.
AGCGGTGGTGGGCCTTGTTCCCGTGACTGGCCGTGTGTGAGTAGCCGAGCAGGTTGAACGAGCTGACCATGAACGACGTGGGTCGCAGCCGGTCACGCTCCCGGGCGGCGTGCTGCGCCAGCCGTGACGCCGCCGCTCGGTGGGGCTGCATCGCCTTCGGGGTGTGGATCGCGACCGCCGGGTGTGGGTCGAGGGGTGCCGTCACCGCCGTGGGCACCTCGTCCGGGCGATGCTGCAGGTTGTGGACGGCAACGCCTGCGCCGCACGCGACCAGGGTGAGGACCGCCGCCAGGACCATGCGGGCGGAGGGTCGGCGACGGCGTCGGGAGGCACCCCGGTGACTTCCCACCACCAGTCTCCCTCCCGCAGATCCGGAACGCGATCTGGCGTGCCACACATACTGGCACAGTCGACCGGCGCGGATCCGACGTACGTCACATCTGCTGGCCCTCGTACGCAAGGGCGGCCATACTTCTCCGGGGAGCGGACCCGGACCGGCCACCGAGGTCGGGGTTTCCGGGCGCCGCGAGCGAAGAAGCGGAAGGACACGCTGACACATGGGTCGCCTCTGCGAGACCGACGATCTCACCGACATCCAAGAAGAGATCCTGAAGACCGTCCGGCAGTTCGTCGACGACAAGATCATCCCTGTCGCCACCGAACTCGAGCACAAGGACGAGTACCCCACCGAGATCGTGGAGGGGATGAAGGAACTCGGCATCTTCGGGTTGATGATCCCTGAGGAGTACGGCGGGCTCGGCGAGTCGCTGCTGACCTACGCCCTCGTGGTCGAGGAGATCGCTCGTGGCTGGATGAGCGTGTCGGGCATCATCAACACCCACTTCATCGTGGCGTACATGCTGCTCCAGCACGGCACTGACGAGCAGAAGCAGAACTACCTGCCCCGGATGGCGACCGGCGACCTTCGCGGAGCTTTTTCCATGTCGGAGCCGGCGTTGGGTTCGGACGTCTCGGCGATCACGACCAAGGCCACCAAGATTGAAGACTCGGCGGATGGGCCGATGTATTCCATCACGGGCCAGAAGATGTGGCTGACCAACGGCGGCTCGTCCTCGCTGGTCGCGGTGCTGGTCAAGACCGACGAGGGTGCGGACAGCGTCTACAAGAACATGACCACCTTCCTGGTGGAGAAGAAGCCCGGCTTCGGCGAGGTCGAGCAGGGCGTCACGATCCCGGGCAAGATCGAGAAGATGGGCTACAAGGGTGTCGACACCACCGAGCTCATCTTCGAGGACCACAAGATCGGTGCCGACAAGATCCTCGGCGGCGAGCCGGGCAAGGGTTTCTACCAGATGATGGACGGCGTCGAGGTCGGCCGCGTCAACGTCGCCTCCCGTGCGGTCGGTGTGGCCAACCGTGCCTTCGAGCTCGGTGTCGAGTACGCCCAGCAGCGCGAGACCTTCGGCAAGCCGATCGCCCAGCACCAGGCGATCCTGTTCCGGCTCGCCGAGATGGCCACCAAGGTCGAGGCCGGCCACCAGATGATGGTCCGTGCCGCCCGCAAGAAGGACTCCGGGGAGCGCAACGACCTCGAGGCCGGGATGGCGAAGTACCTCGCCGCCGAGTACTGCAACGAGGTCGTCGAGGGCTCCTTCCGCATCCACGGTGGCTACGGCTTCTCCAAGGAGTACGAGATCGAGCGCCTCTACCGCGAGGCTCCGATGCTGCTGATCGGCGAGGGCACCTCCGAGATCCAGCGGATGATCATCGGGCGTCGGTTGCTCGAGGACTACAAGCTCTGAGACGCGGACGGACGACGACGAACGGTCAGGCACGATAGAGCCATGCAATTCGGACGTAGTTATGAGGAGTTCGAGGTCGGTGCGACCTACAAGCACTGGCCCGGGAAGACGGTCACCGAGTTCGACGACCACATGTTCTGCCTGCTCACGATGAACCATCATCCGCTGCACCTGGACACGAACTACGCCGAGGAGACGACGCAGTTCGGCAAGAACGTCGTCGTGGGCAACTACGTGTACTCGGTCCTGTTGGGCATGAGTGTCCCCGACATCAGCGGCAAGGCGATCGCGAACCTCGAGATCGAGTCGTTGCGCCATGTCGCTCCCACGTTCCACGGCGACACGCTCTACGGCGAGACGACCGTGCTCGACAAGTGGGAGAGCAAGAGCAAGGACGACCGCGGCGTGGTCCACGTCGAGACGATCGGCTACAACCAGGACGGCAAGATCGTGTGCATCTTCCGTCGCAAGGTGATGGTGCCCAAGCAGAGTTATCTCGACGCCCGCGGTGGTGAGCAGCCCGGACGTCCCGTGCCCGTGCCGGACAAGAACTGGCCGGGTCCGCAGGACGCGGGGGCCTGATCCGGACGCCTGATCCGGGCACTCAGTGAGTGACGGTCCTGCCGAGGTTCTTCAGGGCCTCGGCAAGACGGGCATCGTCGCGATCGACGGCCGGCACCAGCAGTTCGACGACGACATCGAGCACGTCGGACAGCCGCTCGTTGAGCCGTCGGCTCTCGGCGACATCCTCCTCGAGCCGGTCGATCCGTGCCTCGAGCGCGGACAGTCGGCCGCCGGCCGTACGCCTGCGGACCTTCGCGAGGTTCCCCTCATCGGTCTTCATCTCGTCCAGCTCACTTCCATCCATCGGCGGTCTGTCTTCCCCGCAGGCCCCTTGGCGACACGGTCGGTCAGTAGTCGGCCGCCTGCAGCGACGATCTCGTCCCGGACTCCGGCAAGATCGTCCCGATCGGCGTAGGCGAGGAACGCCCGGCCACCGGTGCGGCCGGTCATCGAACACAACCGCCACAGGTACGGCCGCACCGAGGGTGCCAGCACGCCGACCACATCGTGCACATACATATGTTTCACGCCCGGTCGCTGGGCGAGCCGGGCGCCGCGCAGCAGCACCGAATAGGGAGAGTTCAAGTTGAGCGGGCGCACCGAGAGTCGGCGTCCCTCGGCCTGCGCGGTGGCCGCGGCGAGGCGACGTGCGGCGGCACTGAAATCCGTCGCGAGCACCTCGAAGCCCTGGTCCCGCAGCCACAGCGCGTCGCGACCGCTCCCGCTGCCGATGTCGACGACGAGGTCCTCCGCGTCGATTCGGCCCGCGACCCAGTGCGCGAAGTCGGACTCGACCTTCGGGACCTTGCTGTGCGCGCGCGGGGAGTACGCCTCCTCCCAGCGACGAGTGCCGTGGCGCGACGTGCGCAGCCAGGCGTTCATCCGCACCTTCGTCTCGGCGGGGTGGTTGAAGTGGAAGGACGGGTCGGGCACACGCCAACTGGGCCCGTAGGTGAAGGCCAGGAAGCCGTCGAGATCGGCGGGAGCGGGGAATTCGACGCCCTCGAGGGTCACCGTTCCGAAGGGCAACAGCGCGCTCCGGGGAAGCGCGCCACGCAGGTTGCCGGTGATGTGGAAGTGGTCGCCCACATAGAACGAACCGAACACGTCGACACCGGCCCGCTTGCCGTTGGGCAGCGGGACCCACACCTTGAAGTTGGCCGCCGACAGCCGGACCACCTGCCAACCCAGGGACCGGGTCTGGGCCTCGATCCATCGTGACTCACGGATGATGTCGAACGGGTGGTCGTACTTGCTCAAGAAGGCGAGGTCGATATCGGAGTCGTGACCGATCATCTTGCCGTTGCGCACCGCGCCGAGCAGGCAGCCGTACGCGAGGTAGACGTCGATCCCCTTCGCCTGCAGCGCGTCCGTGAGCTCACGGGCGGCCCGGATCAACTCCAGGCGCGAGTCGTCACCCATCTGACTGAAGGAGCGCTGCAGCCGACCGGTCTTGTCGACGCTGAGCGGGTTGCCGTGTTCGTCGCGCAGCAGGAGGGCACCCTCGCCCGAGCCGAACGAGACCGCCTCCGAGTGGTGCTCGACGCCGTCGTTGTGCCCGACGACGCGCACGGTCGTCGCGCCATCGAGGAGCGGGACGAGGCGCGGTGGCCAGGGGACGTCGACCCCGCCGTTGGCGCGGGCGCCGTCGCCGGCACAGGAGAACGACCAGATCCGCTCGTCACCGAAGAAGACGTCGAGGGCGCCGTCGACGGGTGCCGGGGTGTGCAGCCCCGCGTCGTCGATCCGCCAGCCTCGCGCCACCTCGGCACCCCCTTCTCCGGTGCATCAGAGGTTAGGCCATCGACCACCGGGGGTCGGTCGCGGGAGACCCGTCGGCACGCCGCCGTGGTGCGGTGCGCCGATGGTGCGATGCTTCGGGGGTGGAACCGTCGGCCGAGTTGTGGGTGGTGCGTCACGGTGCCACCGAATGGAGCGAGTCCGGCAGGCACACCTCGCGCACGGATCTCCCGCTCACGCCGGCGGGGGAGGCGCGGGCTCGTACGCTCGCTCCACGCCTGGCCGACATGTCGTTCGGGCTGGTGCTGACGAGTCCGCGGCAGCGCGCTCGAAGGACCGCCGAGCTCGCCGGCTTCCCCGACGCGGTGCCGGACCCGGACCTGGTCGAGTGGGACTACGGGGACTACGAGGGCATCACCACCGAGCAGATCCGAGAGACGGTCCCCGGCTGGACCGTGTGGACACACCCCTGCCCGGGCGGGGAGACGGCCCAGGAGGTCGCCGATCGCCTGGACCGTGTGATCGCGAGGGTGCGTGCGCACGGCGGACGGTGCCTCGTGTTCGGACACGGCCACGCGCTGCGCGTCCTCGCCGCGCGCTGGATCGCGATGGCGCCGGCGACCGGCGCCCACCTCGACCTCGACACCGCGACCCTGAGCACGCTCGGCGACGACCGCGGGGTGCCGGTGATCCTGCGCTGGAACTATTGAAGGCGCGGCGCACGCTCTAGGCTCGCCGTTGTGAACCTGGACGCCTCGTGCCCACGCTGCGGAGCTCCGGTGGCCGGACCGGCAGGCGCGGTGCCGCGTTGCTCGCGTGACGGGGAGGTCGCGCCCCTGTGGCGGCCGGTCGAGATGGGCTACGACGCGTTCGCGCAGGTCCTGGTGCTGGCCGAACCGGTGCCGACCTACCTGCCCTGGCCGATGAGCCCGGGTTGGAGCCTCGCCGATGTCGGCGCGGTCGCCACCGGGGCCGGGCGCGCGGGTCGAGCGAGCGTGACGCGGACCGTGGGCAGCACGGATCTGGACGGTTCGGTCGAGGTCACCATCGTCAGTGAGGATCCCGGAGTCGGCCTGGGGGCGAGGTGCGCCGGCGTCGAGCAGGTCGACCCCGGCGTCGACGTCACGGCCGACGTGCCGGCGATCCGGGTCCGGGCCGAGGGCCGCGCGGTTCCGCTGTGGTCCTTGGAGGCCGCTGACGCCGACCCGTTGACGCGTGCGGTGTTCGTCGGCGAGGCCGATGGACGCTGGCTGTGGCTGGTCGTACGCCCCGCAGCCGCTGCCCTGCTCCTGCGCGACGAGTGGCTCCTGGCCGATGTCACCGGGATCGGTCCCGAGGCGCTCGAGATGCCGTTCGGGGGAGACCGGGGCGAGTGGTGATCGGACTCACCCCGGAAGCGGTGATCCCGGCTCTGCGGATGCCGGAGAATGGACCGGTGAGGTGTCCATGGAGCTGAGTCTGCTGACGTCGGTCTTCGTGACCCTCTTCGTGATCATGGACCCGGTCGGCACCGTGCCGATCTTCCTCTCGCTCACCGGCGGGCGCTCGCCCGCCGTGATGAAGCGCGCCGCCTGGCAGGCCGTCGCGGTGTCCTTCGGTGTCATCAGCGCCTTCGCATTCTTCGGCCAGCAGATCCTGGGCTACCTCAACATCTCGTTGCCCGCACTCCAGTGCGCCGGCGGTCTGTTGCTGCTGCTGGTCGCCCTCGAACTCCTGACCGGTAAGGAGCAGGAGCAGGTCGCGGTCGCCGACACCAATGTGTCGCTGGTGCCGTTGGGCACCCCCTTGCTGGCCGGCCCGGGAGCGATCGTGGCGACGATGGTCTTCTCGAAGCAGGTGCACGATTGGGCGCAGTTCGCTGCCGTCGCCGGTGGTGTCGTCCTGGTGCATGTGGCGCTCTGGCTGGCGATGCGGTTCTCGCTGCCGATCCTGCGCCTGATCCGCGAGAGCGGCGTCCTCCTGGTCACTCGGATCGCGGGTCTGCTGCTCTCGGCGATCGCGGTCCAGATGGTTGCGAACGCGGTGCACACGTTCGTCCAGCAGTGGCACTAGACGACCGGTTGGACCTGAGATGAACCAGACCGCGTCGACTACGGCATGATGGTGTCGATGTCCTCCACGCCCGTATCCCGCACCCGTGTGCTCGCCGTCGCCAACCAGAAGGGTGGCGTGGCGAAGACGACGACCGTTGCCTCGCTCGGCGCGGCGCTCGCGGAGCTCGGCCAGCGTGTGTTGCTGGTCGACCTGGACCCGCAGGCGTGTCTGACCTTCAGCCTGGGGATCGATCCCGAGGACCTGGACATGTCGGTCCATCACGTGCTCACCAAGGGCCTGGATGCCACCGAGGTGATCATCACGACCGAGGACATGGTCGATCTCCTCCCCGCGACGATCGAGCTCGCCCGCGCCGAGGCCGATCTGCTCACCCGCACCGGGCGGGAGTACGTCATCCGCGGCGCGCTCGCCGACCTCGATGAGTATGACTGGGTGCTACTCGACTGCCCGCCGTCGCTGGGTGTCCTGACCGTCGCCGCCCTGACCGCCGCGGGTGAGGTGCTGGTGCCGCTGCAGTGTGAGACCCTCTCGCACCGCGGTGTGGGCCAGTTGCTCGACACCGTCCATGACGTGCGCCGGTTCACCAACCCCGACCTCGAGGTCATGGGGGTGCTGCCGACGCTGTTCGACGGCCGGACCAACCACGCCCGAGCCGTGTTGGACAACATCTCGCAGAGTTACGGCCTGAGGGTCGTGGAGCCACCGATCCCCAAGTCGATCAGGTTCGCCGAGGCGCCGGCGGCGGGCCGGTCGATCCTCGCGACCGCACGCAGCAACAAGGGCGCCGATGCCTACCGCGAGGTCGCCGCTTCCCTGGTGGCCGACCGGTCATGAGCCGCAGGCCCGCTCCCAGCCACCGCCTCGACCAGCGGCCGGCACGCCGTGCCTCCGGCGGGCGGCGGGCGGCCACCTCGGCCCGACCCCGGCTGGGGCGGATCACGTTCGCGGCAACCGCCTTCGCGATCACCCTCGTCGCGGTGCTGGGCGGGATCGGCGTGATCCCGATCCAGCACCGACCCCCGGCGGCGGCGCAGGAGCACGCCTCCGGAGGTCTGGCCGATCTGAGCACGACGACTCAGAAGGGGTCCTCGGCAGCGCGTACGTCCACGCGCCCTGCGTCGCAGGACTCGAAGACGCTCCCCGCGGCCGCCGGCTCAGGACGCCGGATCGTCTTCGCCATCTCGCGTCAGCGGGTGTGGCTCGTCGACAGGTCCGGCAAGGTCGAGCGCACCTATCTCGTGAGCGGGTCCCTGACCCACAACCTGCACCCCGGCACCTACTCGGTGTTCTCCAAGTCACGGTGGGCCGTCGGGATCGACGACTCCGGGGTGATGCAGTACTTCGTCCGCTTCGCCCACGGGGTCAACGCCGCGATCGGGTTCCACTCCATCCCGACCCTCAACGGTCGTCCGCTCCAGACGAAGGCACAACTGGGCACTCCGCAGTCCCATGGCTGCATCCGTCAGGACCTCCCCGACGCGATCAAGCTCTGGGACTTCGCCCCTGTGGGCACCCGGGTGGTCGTGACCGCCTGAGTGGCG
>DASVMH010000339.1:0-7016 GCA_036384455.1 Marmoricola sp.
CAACCCACCAGGCCGACAGGACGTCGTCGGCAGAGCACAGCTTCTGGCGTTCGTCGCCACAGCCTGCGACGGTGGGCAACGAGCCTGCGAGCCACTTCATCGACCACATGCCCACAAACGCAACCGGTCCGGCGACGAGCATGGCCCATGCTCGTCGTGAGCGGAGAAGCCCGCGGGTTGTGCGCTCGATGGTCTCGGTCATCGCTTCGCTCCTCCGCGACGGTGCGCGCCCTTGACCGGCTCGGGAGCCGGTGTCGTTGGCGTTGAGTAGGTCGTCCAGGTCGAGGCGGGTTTGGTGATCGAGAGCTCGCCGCGCACGGTCTGCTCCAGAGCCAGCCGCGCAGGCTCGGGCAGCGGGATCAGGTCGCCGAGCAGGTCCCGCGCGCGTTCGTAGTACGTGCGCCGCTCCTGAGGGGTGGCGGCGCCGCTCTTCGCCTGCCGGAGCAGCAGCTGCACCTTCTTGATTCGCTCCCGCTCCCCCGGCTCGAACCGCGCCAGCCGCACCCGCTCGGCGTTATGCAAGGCGGCCTGCCACTTGGTCTCCGCGGTGCGGGTCGCGTGGGCGTACCGCTCGACGGCCTCAGCCGACTTGGGGCGTTTGTCCGTGGCGAGGTCGGTCGCCTTGCCCATCGCATCGATGAACGCCGCGGTCTTCGGCTCCGAGACGTCGGTCATCACCGGGAAGGTCAGCAGTTTCTCGATGTCTTGCTGGAAGTCGAGCCACGTCTCACGGATCCGGTCGTGACGCTCCACGGCCTCCTTCCAGATCCGGTCCAGCCGCTGCGCCTCGGCGGCGTCACGGTCTCTGGCCTTCATCATCTTCGAGGACACGACGAAGATCAGGATCACCAGAACCACCAGCCCGACCACCCCGGCCGCGATGGAGCCCACCAGTGCCCAGTCGACGTGGAAGCTGGGCGTGTCGTGCGCCGGCGCCTTCTTCTCTGCCGCGCCGCCGGACCCGGAGCCGGGCGCCGACCCGACGATCGCCTTCATGAGGTAGCCGCTGATGATGATCATGACGCCGCCGGCGATCGTGACGCCGCCGCCAGAGCCGTAGCCGTTGATCCGGCTGAACCAGAATTGGAACGCGCCCACGATGATGCCCAGCATGCCGAGGATCGGCGTGACGGTCGTGATGACGTCGATCAGCGGCTGGATCTCCTGCTGGGGTCCCATCAGTTCCACCCTCCGCGGCTCGAGCTGGCCTGCGCTTGCGCTCTCGTGCACGCGTCGATCAGCCCGATCGCTGACGGCGAGGACGCGCACAGGCACTCCCCGCCCTCGAGGGCGGCTTGGAGATCGGCGGCGTTCTTCGTGATCGCCTGGTCGAGCTCGACCAAGACGAGGGGGACCGTGGTCTGCTCGCGCACGATCGACTCCAGTGACAGCTCGCGGTGCAGCTTGGCCGCAGCGAGGAGACCGTGAGCGTCGATCCGGATCGTCTCGCAGAACCCGTCTTGGCCCGCCGCGGCCGCGGCGCCGATAAGCCTCTCCACCAGCTTCCGGTGGGTCGGGGACAGAGGTTCGAGGTCGCTCTCGGAGACTTGCAGGGACTTCACTCGACGGCCGCGAGCCGCGAGGGCTTCGTAGAACCGCTCCGCGTAGGCCTCGACCACGCCGGCGCGGTCCTCGGCGGTCAACTCGGTGTGCCAGCGGATGTGGCACCGCCGCGCTACGGCCCGGTAGACGAGCCCGGACGCGACGAGGGCCACCATCGCGACGACCACCACCACGCTGACCATCTCCTGTGCGGCGTCGCCCTTCGCTGCCCTGTTCCAGAACGCTGACGAGGTCACGGTCCCGATCAGCACGTAGCTCGACAAGCCGACCAGGCCACCCGTCAGCGGCGGCGCCCATGGTCGCGCGCCGGCGCACACCCGCATACCGAGCTCGTATCGGCGCTGTGCCCGAGCCATGTTGGTCTGCATCTCACGTCACTCCGCTTCGTTCCGATGTTCCCGAGTAACCGGCTTCGGCAAGGGCGCGATGCGGAACTGCCGGCACCGTAACGCCGGCAACTGACAAGTCGCAGTACCTGCTCGGCCGCTGTCCCTGCTCATGTCGGGAGAGGCAACAGCGATGCCCGCGGATCGGACACGCCCCAGCGAACCTCCCACCGGCCTCACTTCGCTCCCTCCTTGCTGACCGCCTGATCGCCGTTGGCGACCCGCAGGAGCACGTCGGCATGGCACGCCTCGTCGAGGCGGCAGGTGCAGCCCAGCGGTCTGCCCGCCAGGTGGCCGCGTACGTCCTCGACGCTGATGCGCAGCCGCCCGGCGAGCAGGTCTTCCTCGAAGAGCCTGACGGCCTCGGCGCGGCCGACCTCGGCCACCTTGTGCGGGTTTCCCCAACGGCTTCCGCGCGTCACCGAGGCGCCGCCGGCGGGCATCCGGTAGCCCGCACAACGCGAGAGCTGGAACCGCATCGGCGTGCTCATCGAGGCCCCCCTATCCGGGCCGGCCAGGCAGTGGGCCGTGCATCGCGGCGGAGGTAGAGCGGATGCCGTGGCGCGCCGCTCTTCGTCAAACCCAGCGCCGTGAACCGATCCGCGCCGGGCAACGCCAGCACCTCCGCGACACGCTCAGGCTTCGCGTGCGTCCCCCAGGCCGCGATGAGCGGGAAGTCGTACCGCGCCGCCATCTCGAGGAACATGGCGAGGTAGTGGTCGTTGCGGGGGCCGACTGGATCCGCGGCGGCGAGCGCCTCCGTGGGTGAGGTCGCCCGGATCGCGTACAGGTTGACCACGGCGAGGCCGGTCCCGCCCAAGGCCTTCGCGAACGTGACGCAGCGACGGATGGTCGGGTCGTCCTGGACCGCGTCGGCGGTCGACGGGTTCAGCATCACGAAGGTGACCCACCGTGGCCGGAAGAAGCCGGTGCACCACTCCCGGTGCAGGCTGTAGCGGTAGACGCCGTCAAGTGAGAGCACCGCGTCGCGCGCCATCGGCTCGAGGTCGAAGAGCGCCTCAGCCATGGCGGGCCTCCA
Organism: Marmoricola sp.; assembly: GCA_036384455.1. GTDB lineage: Bacteria > Actinomycetota > Actinomycetes > Propionibacteriales > Nocardioidaceae > Marmoricola. The sequence goes on from DASVMH010000339.1 coordinate 2,989, forward strand.
CACGGTCCGGGTACTCGTCCCAGGTCCTGCCGTCGAGCTCGCGACCAGCTCGCTTCTTCCCGATGCGGTCCATCCGCGTTCCGGGCCCCCCGCCGTCGCCGAAGGCGGCCCGGGTCCCATCGGGTCGCAGGAAGATCCGTTCGTACTTCAGACGCCGACCGTTGCCCTCCGAAGGGTTGGCGGCGGCGTCGACCACCGGCGCCCACTCGCCCCACTGCTTGAAGACCAGCGGCACGCCGGCCGCGGCGCACTGATCGCGCACTGCGCGTGCCCACTCAGGATGCATCGGACGGGCGCCCGCACCGGACTCTCCGCCGACGATCACCCAGTCGATCCTCGGCTGCTCCGTGACCCGGGCTGCGTATTCAAGGTTCACCGGCCCCAGGAGCGGCTCGCACGAGATGAACCGAACGGCTGCCGGGGTGTCGAGCAGTGCGGGGATCCGAAGGTCGGCCCAGCGCTGGTTCTCGACCGAGACGCCGACCCAGACGTTGGCCAGGGGCCACGGGTCGGCGGCGTGCGGGTCCAGGCGGTGGTCGTTTGCGGCGATGAGGGTCATCTCGGTCACGAAGCGCCGGAAGTCGGATGAGTTGAGCAGGAACCGCATGCGGCCGTGACGCTTGGTGAGCAGCTGGAAGGTGTGGTGGGGCGCGAGCGCCATCCGGGAGAAGACCTGGGCGATGAACCAGTCGGGCACCTGGTCGTGGAACAGGTCGGACATGGAGTTGACGAAGATGCGTCGTGGGCGTCTCCAGCGGAGGACCTGGTCGAGTCGCTGGGGTCGCAGGACGACGTCGAAACCCGCCGCGAAGTAGTGACCGGGGGTCCCACGGAACCGCTCGGCGAGGGTCTTGGCGTAGCAGTGGTCGCAGCCAGGTGACACCTCGTTACAGCCCGTCACCGGGTTCCAGGTGGCGTCGGCCCACTCGATGCCGGTGTGGTCGCTCATCGCGGTCCCCTGCCCGAGCGGGCCGTCGAGACGGAGGGAATCCGCGCCCGGTCGCGGCCCTCGCTACCCGCCGCGGTGGGGGAAAGCGCCGGCCGTGGCCCGGGCACGGCGACGCCGTCGAGGTCCTCCATCTCATCGAGCTCGTCGTCCCGGTCGGCGAGCATCGAGGCGATCGCGCAGGCCGGGCACAGGTGCTCGGTCATGGTCATTGCCCAGCCGGCCTCGAGCGCGGCCTCGTCGGCGCAGGACGGCGTCGTCCAGCCGGCGCCCTCGGGAGCGGTCAGACCGCAGCGGTCGCAGAGCACCAGGTAGTGCGAGGTGAGTCGGTAGCACATCAGCCGTGCCCTCCGTCGGTGTGGTTGTCGTCGACCCAGGAGCCGTTGGAGGCGAGCCGGACCATCACGTGGTGGTCGCACATCCGCGCGCCTTGCTCGGCGTGACGGTCGCAGCCGGGGAAGTCGCAGACGGCACCGAGGTGTCGCTGCTCGGCCAGGAACACCGCACGGGTGCAGGACTCCGGCTGCCGGTGCGTGCCCGGGTTCGTGGGCACGGGCAGGTGTTGGACGCTCATGATGCCTCCGTCTCCTCAGTCACGACGTAGCGGTAGGGGTTGATGCCGGTGACTCGCTCGAGCTCGTTGTTTCCGCGGCCTGCTGCCTTCCATCGCTCGACGAGGAGCGCCTTCTCTGCCTGGTTGAGCGGGACGGACTTCTCACCCGCCATGCGGCGAGCGATAGCGACCTCGTCGGCGTCGTCCTCCGCGGTGCAGGCGGTCTCGTCGTCGTCGAGCTCGTCGAGAGCGAGGGGTGGCAGCCAGCCGTGGGCGGCGGCGAGGTTGCGGGCCCGCGAGGCCGCGGCGCGCTGCAACCGGTTGGTCTGAGGCGGCAGGGTCATCGACAGCTCGGCGTAGAGCTGCTCGATCTTGTCGACGGTGCCGCGCTGGATGAGCCGTTCGTCTTCCTCGATGAGGGTGACGGCGTTGCGCTCGTGGCGCATCCCGAGTCGGCGGCCGAGCTCTGACATCGACCAGCCGAGTGCGACCAGGGCACGCAGGTGGGTGCGGGCGATCGGGGTGCGCTCGTGGTCGACCTGGCCGGCGCCGAGGTTGGCAGGGATGGGCTCGACTCCGTAGATCCGCTCGGCCGTCCTGCGCAGCACGCGCCGCGACGGCGGCCGCACCAGCTCACCGGGGCCGTGGCAGCCGCCGCCGGTGCCGGTGGAGTCGTAGACGCCGAACACGAGCTTGGACAGGGTGCCGGTCGAGACGCCGGAGATCTTGGAGACCTGCTTGAGGCCGATGCCGTAGGCCGCGAGTTCGGCCAGGTGCAGCCGCACCGGGTAGGCGTCGACGTACTTGTGATAGCGGCCGTAGGCCTGGAGCCGTACCCGCTCGGTCTCGGCCTGGCTGTTCGCGACCGCGCAGGGCTCGCACCGGCAGCGGTCCAGGACGTAGCAGGCGCGGGTGCCGTGCTGGTGGTCGGCCTGCTTGTGGAAGCAGGGCTTGGGTGTCCGGTCGACCGCTGCCATCCGCTCCTCGTGGAGGGCGGCTCGCAATGTCGCCGCCTCGTGTCGCCGGCACGAGTGGCGCGAGAACCAGAACCTGGCCTCGGCCGCGCCCGCGTTCTCATAGACGGCCTCCAGGCCGCACCGGGCGCATCGGTAGGTGCGGGTCGCGCGTCGTACGCCGCCAGCCTTCTTCGGGCACACGTGACGGCGCGCGTTGAACTCGGCCTTGGCACGCGTGGGGTAGGTGCGGGTCCAGCCGCACGAGCACGTCACGCGGTTCATAGCGGCAGCAGTCCCCTCGCGGCGGCGACGCGCTCGTAGGCGCGTTCGTCCTGGATGCGCTGGACGAGGTCGGACAGCAGGAGCAACCGGGCATCACCGGGGTGGATGCCGAGGGCGGTGGCCGCGGCGACGTACTCGTCGATGATCTGGGCGACAGCGTCCCGGGTCTCGGGGTCGGTGATGGACTCGACATCGAGGAACTCGACGATGGTGGTCATGCCGTCGTGGGAGATGGTGTCGACCTGGAGGCGGGCGCGGGCGTTCATGCCGCCACCTCTTCGCTGTGCAGGATCGCGCGGAGTCGGCTGCTGATCCACCAGCCGACCTGCGGGGAGACCGCGTTGCCGTACCCGTCAACCCGGTCGCGGGCCGAGCCCCACACCTGGAAGGTGCCCTGGTAGCCGGCGAAGTCGACGTCGAAGCCGCAGCCTCGCCCGATCTCGTGGTCGAACATCATCCGGAAGTAGCAGTCATCCAGGGTGAGGTCCGAGAGCGCCTCGTGCCATTGGGCGGTAAGCAGCGCGGTGGTGTCGCGCGAGGTCAGCGTGCCGAACGAGTCCGTCACGGGGTGGGGCGCGGTCTCGCTGCCGGTCGAGCCGTTCTGCTTGTACCAGCCCGAGAACAGCAGTGCCTGGGTCGGCTCGGAGGTCACCGCGCCCATCGGCTCCGAGACCGGGTGCGCCCGGTACTTCGCCTCGAGGATCGAGCCGTTGTTCTTGATCGTCCCGGCCGCGGTGAGCAGGCCGGGGATCTGCTCCGAGGTCACCGTCGGCATCGCCTCGGCGTGCGAGGTCGGTGTCGTGTGCCTCCGGTACGGGATCACGCCCGAGCTGATGACGCCGAGGCCACCCGACCCGGCGTTCCCCACGACGGTCTGCATCGACTCATCGAGACCCCGAGGAGTGGCGTTCTCCCGGTTCGCGAACACCGAGGCCGACAGCAGCCCCATGGTCTCCGACCCGCCCTGGGTCGGCAGCGGCTCGTCGACGCCCCGTCCGGTGCCCTGGAAGTTGTCGATCGCCATCGCGACCGGCGGGGTGAGCATCCCGGTCGCGTTCGTCGAGGTCTGCGAGGGCAGCGGCTCGGAGAAGTCGCGGGTGCGGCAGGTCGAGCCGGGCCACTCGAAGGTGTTGCCCGCGGCCGCCATCAGTGCGCCGGTCGAGAGGACCGCTGTCTCCTGCTGGCTGGTCTGGGTGGCCAGCGGCTGCCAGGGGTGCCGCTCGGAGCCCCGCTGCGCCTTGGCCGGCATCAGCACGGCCGGGAACTCGGCGAACCGCTGCCGGCACCGCTC
>DASVMH010000340.1:0-12163 GCA_036384455.1 Marmoricola sp.
GGGTAACGACTGCGGCATCCAACGACCTCCTGCGACTGCGGAGGCACCACCATACACGATTTCGATTCCATCGGTATCGAGTTCACTTGCGCCTGAATCGGGTTCACTTGGTTGCGCGATCGACAACTCGACTCGTTTTAGGCGCAACTCGACTCAGGGGGCGAGGCGGGAACGGGTCCAGGAGGAGCGGGCGGGATCGGTGCGCTCGTACGAGAGCCGGTCGTGCATGCGGCCGCGGCGGCCCTGCCAGAACTCGAAAGCGGAAGGGCGGACGAGGTAGCCGCCCCAGAACGGTGGACACGGCACCTCACCACCCTCGAAACGATCGGTGACCGAGGCGTACGCCGCCTCGAGCTCGGCCCGGTCGGCGACCCGGTGCGACTGGCGCGAGGCCCACGCCCCCACCTGCGACTCACGCGGCCGGGTGGCGAAGTACGCCTCCGACTCCGAGCGCGGCACCTGCTCGGCGATCCCCTCGACCCGCACCTGACGCTGCAACGCGTACCACGGGAAGAGCAACGAGCACCGCGCCGATGCGGCGAGCTCAGTCCCCTTGCGCGACCCGTAGTTGGTGAAGAACACGAAACCCTCGGCGTCGAATCCCTTGAGCAGCACCGTGCGCGAGGAGGGCTGGCCATCGCGACCGATCGTGCTCACCACCATCGCGTTCGCCTCGCCCGACGCCCCCGCGGCGCTCGCCTCGACCGCCGCTGCGAACCACGTCGTGAACAACGCGAACGGGTCGGCGGGCGCCTCGCTCTCCGCGAGACCGCCGGCCTCGTACTCGCGCCGCATCGCGCCGACGTCGGGGTCCATGACACCGATCGTAGGTGCGGTTCTCGACACAGGCGGAACATGTTCCACGTGGGGCTGGCACAATGCCGAGTTGGCGCGTGATGTACGCGCCACATCTGAGCCGGGCGGCACCCCGCCCGGACCCGCTTGACCCGAAGGGGAGCTCACATGCCCGACGCAGAGGTACACGAAGGACTCGAAGGCGTCATCGCCTTCAGGACCGAGATCGCCGAGCCCGACAAGGACGGCGGCGCCCTGCGCTACCGCGGTGTCGACATCGAGGAGATCGTCGGCCGGATCCCGTTCGAGAACGTCTGGGGCCTGCTGGTCGACGGCTCGTACACCCCCGGCATGCCTCCCGCCGAGCCCTTCCCGCTGCCGGTCCACACCGGCGACATCCGCGTCGACGTCCAGTCCGCGGTCGCCCAGCTCGCACCCGTCTGGGGCCTCGGCCAGACCTACGACATCACCGACACCCAGGTCCGCGAGGACCTCGGCCGCGCCGCGGTCATGGTCTTGTCGTACGTCGCGCAGGCCGCCCGCGGCCTCGGCCAGCCGATGGTGCCGCAGTCCCGCGTCGACGAGGCGAAGACGATCGCCGAGCGCTTCATGATCCGCTGGCAGGGCGACCCGGACCCGGCACACGTCAGGGCCGTCGACGCCTACTGGAGCTCGGCCGCAGAGCACGGCATGAACGCCTCCACCTTCACCGCACGGGTGATCACCTCGACCGGTGCCGACGTGGGCGCGGCCCTCTCGGGCGCTGTCGGCGCGATGAGCGGCCCGCTGCACGGTGGCGCCCCCTCGCGGGTGCTCGGCATGATCGAGGACGTCGAGAAGACCGGCGACGCCCGGGCGTACGTCAAGAAGCTCCTCGACGACGGCGAGCGGCTCATGGGCTTCGGGCACCGCGTCTACCGCGCCGAGGACCCGCGCGCCCGTGTGCTGCGGCGCACGGCCCGTGAGCTCGGCGCCCCTCGCTACGAGGTCGCCGAGGCACTCGAGCAGGCCGCCCTGGCCGAGCTTCGCGAGCGCCGTCCCGACCGGGTGCTCGAGACCAATGTCGAGTTCTGGGCCGCGATCGTGCTCGACTTCGCCCAGGTGCCGCCGCACATGTTCACCTCGATGTTCACGTGTGCGCGTACGGCCGGGTGGTCGGCGCACATCCTCGAGCAGAAGCGCACCGGGCGGCTGATCCGCCCCTCGGCCCTCTACGCCGGTCCGGCCTCGCGGCCCGCGGGCGACGTCGAAGGCTGGAACTCAGCCTGGGCCTGAGTCCGCGCCTGACTCCGGGTCGTGGCTCTCGCCGCGCTCCCGGCGGAAGTGCCACACGGCGATGATCGCGACCACGATCACCACCAACGCGATGGCGACGTACTTCCCGGCCTTGTGCTCCAGGGTCTGGTAGGACGAGCCGGCGGCGTGTCCGAGGACCACGAAGATGGTGCCCCACACGATGCCGCCGGCGGCGTTCCACGCCAGGAACTTGCGGTAGTGCATCTGCGCAGCCCCCGCGAGCGCCGGCATCATCGCCCGGAAGAACGCCGTGAAGCGGCCCAGGAACACCGCGACCCCACCGCGGCGGCGCAGCATCTCGCGCGCGGCCTCGATCTTGTCCGCGTGTCGCTTCAGCGGCCCGAGGTTCAACACCTTGGGCCCGAAGAACTTCTTGCCCAGCTCGTATCCCACCGTGTCGCCGACGATCGCGGCGAGCACGATCACCACGACCGCGATCGCGAGGTTGAAGTGGCCCAGGCTGCTCGCAACGCCGGCGATCACCGCCGCCGTCTCACCCGGGATCACAAAGCCGACGAAGATCGCGTCCTCGGCGAAGACGAGCAGCGCACAGACCACGAGCAGCCACACCGGATCGAGGGCGAGCAGATGCTCCGGGATGTTCTGGATCCAGTGCCATACGCCGCCCACGCGGGACAGTGTGCCGTACCGCCCCTACGAATACTCGCTGCGTGAGCACGACCCGCTGCTGACACAATGACGCCGTGGCGAACATCGTGATCCCAGCAGACCTGCTCCCCGCCGACGGCCGCTTCGGCGCGGGTCCGTCCAAGATTCCCGCAGGCGCGCTCGACGCGCTCGCCGAGACCGGGACCTCGTTGATGGGCACGTCCCACCGGCAGGCGGCGGTCCGCTCGCTCGTCGGCGATGTACGCGACGGCCTGCGCGCCTTCTTCGGTGTCCCCGACGGCTGGGAGATCGTCATCGGCAACGGCGGGGCCACCGCGTTCTGGGACATCGCCACCTTCGCGCTGATCCGCGAGAAGAGCCAGCACCTCACGTTCGGGGAGTTCTCCTCGAAGTTCGCCAAGGCAGCCGCGGCAGCACCGCACCTCGGCGAGCCCAGCGTCATCGCCGCCGACCCCGGCTCGCGCTCGGTCGCGGTCGCGGAGGCGGGCGTGGACGCGTACGCCTGGCCGCACAATGAGACCTCGACCGGCGTGATGGCCCCGGTCGTACGCCCCGACGGGATCGGCGACTCCTTGGTGCTCATCGACGCCACCTCGGGTGCCGCCGGCCTCCCGGTCGACCTCAACGAGTGCGACGTCTACTACTTCGCCCCGCAGAAGGGCTTCGCCTCCGACGGTGGGCTGTGGTTCGCGCTGATGTCGCCGCGGGCACTCGCGCGCGTCGAGGAGGTCAAGGCGTCGGGGCGTTGGATCCCCGCCTTCTTCGACCTCGCCACCGCGATCGAGAACGCTCCGAAGAACCAGACCTACAACACCCCCGCCATCGCGACGATGTTCCTGATGGACCAACAGCTGAGGTGGATGAACGGCCAGGGCGGCCTGAACGCGATGGTGGCGCGGACCGCGGCCTCTTCGACGAACCTGTACGACTGGGCCGAGGCGACCTCGTACACCACCCCCTTCGTCACCGACCCGGCCCACCGTTCACTCGTCGTGGGCACCATCGACTTCGATGACTCGGTCTCCGCCGACGAGGTCGCGGCGACCCTGCGCGCCAACGGCATCCTCGACACCGAGCCCTACCGCAAGCTCGGCCGCAACCAGCTCCGGATCGCGATGTACCCCGCCGTCGACCCCGACGACGTCGCCGCCCTCACCCGCTGCATCGACCACGTGGTCACGCACCTGAGTTGAGTCACACGCGTTAACAGGTTTTGCACGGTACCGTGCAAGACCCTGGTTGACCTCACCAAACTTCGCACGGTCAACACCGGTTTCGGTGGTGAAGCTGGTACGCGATCGCGATCAGCCCGTCGAACCCGTACGCCCGCCCGGGCGGGTCCGGCGCTCCACGAGCACCGCGGAGAGCAGCGCCCCGAGGGTGCCGAGGGACTCATCGCCCAGCGTGTCCTGGTAGGCGCCCTTGAGCTCGGTCCCGCGGCGGATGAAGGTGTACCACTCGCCCAACTCCCAACAGATCGCGAGTGTCGCGCCCACCCCGGTGATCAGCACGATCAGGGTCCAACGCGGCTGCGGATCGAGCCGGGCGAGCAGCAGTCCGAGGCCCCCGCACAGCAGTGCCCAGTTGACGAAGTGGTTGATGTCGTCCCACCACGAGATCGTGTCGTAGAGGTTGGCGGTGTTGCCGGCCACATCGATCAGGAACGGCGTCATGATCAACGCCCACGCACCCCAGGGCGGCGCCCCGCGGGACTCGCGGCGCCACCAGAACCAGGCGGCCGGCACGATCAGCATCAGTACGGGATAGGCGATGAGCCGGTAGCCGAAACCCTTCCCGTCGAACTGCGAGAGACCCCCGAAGGTGCCGATGATCAGTTGCCCGACGGTGAGGACGAAGATCGCGACACAGGCCGTACGCGCGCGGTTCACCCGAGCGCCCCGGTGAGCGCGTCGTACGCACGATCGCCGAAGGCCACCATCCGTACCTCCTCGACCTGCGTCGGGATCTGTCGCACCGTGTCGATCGCGGCATCCGCGGCGTCGTCGATCGGCCACCCGTAGACGCCCGCGGACACGAGTGGGAATGCGAGCGAGCGTGCCCCGATCTCGTCGGCCACCGCGAGTGCCGCGGAATAGCACGAGGTCAGCAGTGAGCGGTCCGTCTGGCCGGCGTTGCGGTTGGGTCCGACCACATGGATCACCCAGCGTGCGGGCAGGTTCCCGCCCGTCGTCCACCCGGCCGCCCCGGTTGCGAGACCATCGGGGAAGCGGGCGACACAGTCATCGAGGATCGCCGGACCGCCGGCGCGATGGATCGCACCGTCGACTCCCCCGCCCCCACGCATCCGATTGTTGGCCGCGTTGACGATCGCGTCGACCCGTTGCTCGGTGATGTCGCCGCGCACGACCGAGATGTCCATGGCCCCATCATGCCCGCGCGAGCCACTCCTGCGCGGTCAGTTCGTGGACGATGTCGACGCCGATCTCGTTGCCGTGGCGGGGCTCGCGGGGGTGGGTCAGTCGGTCGCGAACGCGAAAGCCGAGCGCGTCGGGGACAGCGGCGCTGCGGACGTTGGCCTCGTCGTGCCAGATCTCGATCTTCTCGACGCCGACATCCTCGAATCCGATCCGCACCAACTCCGCGACCGCGGCACGGACGTAGCCATGACCTTCGGCCCCGGCCACCAGCCAGTACCCGACCTCAGCCACCCCGCCGTCGCCGACGTGGAGGGCTGCGGAGCCGACCAGCCGCCCGTCGGCCTCGAGCAGGTATTGGAAGGTACGTCCCGTCTCCCATTCCGCGTCGGCCTCACGGCCGTTCTCGTATGTGGACTCAGGGTCGAAGCCGTCAGCGAGCCAGCCCATCCACGGCATCAGGTGGTCGAGGGAGGAGGCGATCATCTCGACCATCGCCGGCGAGTCCTCCTCGCGCCGACGGCGCATCGCCACGGCATCGGTGACCACGCGCTCGGGCGCGCTCATGATGACAACTTCTCCCCCAGCCGCGGTCGCAGCCCCCAGGCGCCGACCAGCGCGTCGTACTCGTCCCGCGATCCGCGAGACCCCGTCCGCACCGCACGGAGCAGCGTGTTGCGCGGGGTGTGCTTGCTCGGCACGAATTCGATCACGTCGACGCGGTAGCCCTCGGCGCGCATCCGGGCCGCCCGCAGCCCGTCGGTGAGGGTGTCGGCGAGGCGCTCACGCAGGATGCCGTCGCGCACGAGCAGGTCGTACGGCGCGGGCGCACCCACGTCGCGCAACTGCCGAGCGATGTCGTGGTGGCAGCAGGGTGCGGCCAGGACCAGCGGCGCCGCCCAGCCGACTCCACGGGCGAGCGCGTCGTCGGTGGCGGTGTCGCACGCGTGCAGGGCCAGCACGACGTCGGGGGTGGCGTCGAGCGCGACGCCGTCGATGGTCCCGACGACGAACTCCATCTCTCCGGACAGCCCCAGTTCAGCGGCGACCGCAGCGTTGTGCGCGCTCGACTGCTCCTTCACATCGACGCCGATGAAGTACGAGGGCACGGCACGTGCGGCGAGGTGGTGCTGCGCCGCGAAGGTGAGGTACGCGTTGCCGCACCCGAGGTCCACGAAGCGGAGCGGGTCCTCACGGGTCGGCGTACGCAAAGACCCCGAGGCCCACGCGTCGTCCAGGGCGGTCGACAGGTCGCGGACGAATTCCTCGATCTGGCGCAGCTTCGCCTGCCGGCTGGGCTTGATCCGGCCATCGGCGTCGGCGATGCCGAGCGCACGGAGGTACGGAGCCGTCGCCGGGACGACGCGGTCCTTGACCCGGTCGTGATCGCGGGACGGGGCCAGTCCCGACGGCGGTCCCGCGTGCACGAGCACCTTGCCCTTCTTGGTCACGCGCACCTGCAGGGTCCGCGCCGTCGTCTCGACGTGCCAGTTGGCGTACCCGTCCCCGAGCAGGCCGTCGACGGCAGCAGCGGCATCGGTGTGGTTGCTCGTGTGCGCCTGGGTGTCGTCGTACGCCGTCACCTGCAGCCGGCGACCCGCAGCCAGGTCGATGTAGCGGAGCTCGACCCGACGCCATGGAGCCGACGCTCCGCGTTGCTGTCCTGACCCGACCGCGCGGACCAGGGTCTCGGCGTCGAGGAGCGCCTCCCGGACCGGCACCCAGTCCGGGTCCGGCCCCACGGTCGGGACGGTCATTTGTGCAGCAACTGCGCGATCAACACCACCAGCAGGAGCGCGGCGAGGGCGCCCGGGATCAACAGGCGGCGGTAGCGCGGATGCATGGTCGGAGTCTAGGGGCCGGCCGTGATCATGCTGCCATCGCGGTGTCGGTGATCGCCTCGGTCGCGTCCCCGCTGCGGCTCAGGATCGGGGCGCCGCCGAGGCGACGGAACAGGGCCACCGCGAGCAGGATGCCACCGAGCGAGAGCAGGCCACCTCCGATGAGGGTCCAGCGTGCGCCCAGGGCCGCGCCGATCCAGCCGATGAACGGTGCCCCGATCGGCGTCCCGCCCATCACCAGCATCATGTAGAGGGCCATCACCCGGCCGCGCATCGTCGCGTCGGTGGAGATCTGCACGGTGGTGTTGGCCGAGTTGAGCATCGTGATCAGGCTGAGCCCGAGGAACGGCGTGAGCAGCGCGAAGGTGAGGTACGACGGCATCAACCCGAGCGTGATCTCGACGAGCGCGAAGGCGACACCCGCGACGATCACGTAGTGCGGCCGCGGCTTGGCCACGCGCCGGGCACCGAGCAGGGCCCCGGTCAGGGATCCGATCGCCAGCGTCGTGCCGAGCAGGCCGTACTGTCCCGAGCCCTTGCCGAAGACCTGCGTCGCCATGAGTGCCGAGGTCATCTGGAAGTTCATCCCGAACGTGCCCGCGAAGAAGCCGGCCATCAGGATCATCATCAGGTCGGGCCGGTTGCGCACATAGCGGAACCCCTGCCGCACCATGCCGCGTTCACGCGGAGCCCGCGGGCTGATCACGAGCTCGTGCTCACGCATGAGCTGCAAGGCACCGATGACGCCGAGGTAACTGACTGCGTTGATCATGATGACCCAGCCGGTCGCGGCCAGCGCGTGCGCACTGGGCACCTGCCCGTCGTGGATCTTGGCGCCGAGCGCGAGCAGCAGGAACCCGGCGACGGCCGGACCCACGACGCGCGCCAGGTTGAACGAGGCGGAGTTGAGGCCGACCGCGTTGGTGAGGTCGTCGGGGCCGACCATCTCACTGACGAAGGCCTGCCGCGCCGGGGCGTCGAAGGCGGCGCCGATGCCGAAGGTGAAGGCGACCGTGAAGACCATCCACGGCTCGACGACGCCGGTGATCGCGAGCACCGCGAGGATGCCGGAGGACACGCCCATCCAGCTCTGGGTGAGCTGCAGCAGGCGACGTTTGGGCATCCGGTCGGCGACCAGTCCCGCGTACGGCGAGAGCAGGAGTACGGGCAGGAACTGCAACCCCGTGGTGATACCGAGGGCGGTGCTCGCGTGGGCCTGGCTGCCGCCGTGGAGCTGCAGCACGAGCCAGTCCTGCGCGATGCGCTGGATCCACGTGCCCGTGTTGGAGACGACCCCGCCCATGGCGTACAGGCGGTAGTTGCGGTTGCGGAAGGAACGGAAGGTCGGGCTCAAACCGAGGCCAGCTTCTGCAGGATCGGTGCGGCGGCGCGCAGGGTCTGGCGCTCGTCGGCGGTGAGTTCGGTGAGGCGCCGGGCCAGCCAGGCGTCGCGACGGGCGCGGTCGGCCAGCACCATCTCGCCACCTTTGTCGGTGACGGCGACGACGACCTGACGGCCGTCGGTGGGGTGCGGCCGACGCTCGACGTATCCGCCGTCCTCGAGGCAGGTCACGGTACGGGTCATGCTCGGCGGCTGAACACCCTCGGCCTGGGCCAACTCACCGATGGTGAGCACCCCCTCCTCACGGAAGAGCCGGCCGAGCACGGCCATCGCGCTCATGCTGAGCTCGTTGTCGGGGTGCCGCTCGTTGACCAGGCGTCGACGCAGGCGTACGACCGCGACGCGCAGCTCGGACGCGAGTCCGGCGTTCGTCTTCACGACCTTCTCAACGGTGGGCATATCTTTAGTCTAGCTCATTACCCTTGCTAACTAAACTCGATTGCCGGGGACGCGGCGGCGCCATCGGGGTTCGTCCCCGATGGCGCCGATGCGTAGGGCGCGGAGCTCAGCAGCCGCCGGCGCCTCCGTAGGGCATCTTCGCGAGCCGCTTGTTCGCGATGATGATCATGCTCACGGGCCGCTTCCCGAGCTTCGACCACGAGGTGATCTCGTGATCCTTGACGTAGTTGTTCACCACGAAGTTGAGCCAGTGCTTGCCGCTTCTCTTGGAGAGGACGGGCACCCACTTGCCGAGATGGCTGTTGGCCTTGAGGTGCTTGACCAGCTTCTTCAGGGCGGTGACCTTCGTGCCGACGCCCGCACCGTGCTTCGTACGGATGGGCGCCTTACCGACCTTCTTCCCGAAGACATAGATCCTGTTGATCTTAGACTTCTTCGTCCATGTCTTCCCGGACCAGTCCACCCCGATCGACTTCCGGGCAGCCTTGCTCTTGATCGTGGGCGGGAAGATCGGGCAACCCTTGACCTTCCGTGGCTTCGTGTAGAGCTTCGAATGCACCGCCTTCGCGCCTGTGGTGCCCATCTTGTACGGTCCGACGCCGGATCCCGAGATGAGTACGTGCTTCGCTGCGTACGACGGTGTGGTGGCGCCCAGGCTGAGCGCCACCACAAGACCCGTCAACACAGCCATGACCTTCATAACTGTTATCGACCGCATGCACCCAACGTTCACACGGCCCTCGCGATCGAGTCAAAGCACGGCAGGACCTGCCGCCGGCTCAGGTGAGCCAGGAGGTGATCGGGTTGATCGCGAAGAACACGATGAACAGCGCCGCGATCACCCACAGGAGCACGTGCACCTCACGCGCCTTGCCGCGGACCAGCTTGATCAGCGCGTAGCTGATGAAGCCGGCACCGATGCCGACGGTGATCGAGTAGGTGAACGGCATCAGCACGATGGTCAGGAACGCCGGGATCGCGATCTCCAGGTCGTCCCAGTCGATGCCCTTGACCTGCTGCATCATCAGGAAGCCGACGAGGACCAGCGCCGGCACCGCCGCCTCACTGGGGATCACGTCCACGAGCGCCGCGAACGGCATCGCCAACAGGAAGAGGATGCCGGTGACGATCGGCGCCAGGCCCGTACGCGCGCCCTCCCCGACCCCGGAGGCCGACTCGATGAAGGCGGTGTTGGACGAGACGCCCCCGACACCACCTGCGCTCGCAGCGAGCGCGTCGACGATCAGGATCTTCTGCGAGTCCGCCGGGATGCCGTCCTCGTCGAGCAGATCCGCCTCGGCACCGACCGCGGTCATCGTGCCGAGCAGGTCGAAGAAGTCCGAGAGCACCAACGTGAAGAGCAGCAGCAGCGCGGTGACCACGCCGGCCCGGTCGAAGGAGCCGAAGAGGTTGAAGTGCCAGAAGGTGTCCAGGTGCGGACTGCTCGCGATCTTGTCCGGCCACTTCGGCACGTTGAGGCCCCACCCGGTCGGGTTCTTGTCGCTGATCGCGCCCTGGTGGCCGATCGACTCGACGATGATCGCCAGGATCGTGGTGGCGATGATCGAGATCAGGATCGCGCCCTTGACCCGCATCACCCACAGCACGGTCACCAATGCGAGTCCGATCACGAAGACGAAGACCGGCCACCCGGAGAGGGTGCCGACGCGGCCCAACTGCACGGTCGTCCCGCTACCGGCGCTGACGAAGCCCGCGTCGGAGAAGCCGATCAGGGCGATGAACAGACCGATGCCGACCGAGATCGAGACCTTCAACTGCGTCGGAACGGCGTCGAAGACGGCCTTCCGGAATCCGGTCAGCACCAGCACCAGGATGATCAGGCCCTCAAGGACCACTAGGCCCATGGCGTCGGCCCAGGTCATCTGCGAGGCGATGGAGAACGCCACGAAGGCGTTGAGGCCCAGGCCGGTCGCGATCGCGAGCGGGAAGTTCGCAACCAGGCCCATCACGATCGACATGACGCCCGCAACCAGCGCCGTGCCCGCCGCGATCACAGCGAGGTTGCCCGGCGAGGAGCCACCGAGGAAGTGCCCGTTCGCGTCCTTGGCGAAACCGATGATCAACGGGTTCAACACGATGATGTAGGCCATCGTGAAGAACGTGACGACGCCGCCGCGGATCTCTCGACCTACGGTCGAGCCGCGTTCTGAGATTTTGAAGAATGTGTCCACGCGCCGCATAGTGGCAGAGAGACCGGCGGTGTGGGGAGTCCCCGTCTCGTCAGGCTCGCCGGCCACGGCGCCGCGGCTGCTCACGGAGCACTACGCTGACCCCGTGCCAGCCCCGGACCACCAGCCCGCCGACTACGAGATCGGCGAGCGCACCTACGTCGTCGCGCCCGTCGAGCCGCTCGACGTCGACGGCGTACGCACCCTCCAGGTGGGCACCCTGCTGTGGGGGTTGGCGTTCCTGTTGCTGCTGCCGTTCTACGACCGGCTCTCGCGCGACGGGCACCTGTGGTGGCTGTGGACGGCCGCGGCCGGCTTCGGCCTCGGCGGCATCGGCTGGGACTACTGCCGACGCCGCCGACAGCGCACGCAGGTCACTTCGCGGTCGGCGTGAAGGTGGCCGCGTCGCCGTACAAGCGGTAGAGCCGGAAGTTCTGCGCGAACGACGGCTTGCAGTATCCGTCGAACAGCTTCATCGCGTCGGCGGACTGCAGCCCGGTGCCCCATGCCTTCGGGATATCCAGATGGCCGGTGAAGAATTCATGCATCCCGGCGATGATCCCTTCGCGGTGCGCCTTGTCCATCTGCTTCCAGTTGCTGCAACGCGCGGTACGGATGGTGGCGGCATCAGCCGCCACCACGGCAGCGGACCGATGGTCGGTGCCGCCGTTGGCCGTCGCCAGCGGGATCACCACTGCGGCAACGGCCGCCAGCGCGGCCACGATCAGGAGGACGATCTTGCGGTTCATCGCAGACCTCCCAAGAACTTCTGCTGGGCATCGCACAGCTTGGGCGCCGCATCACCGAAGAGCTCACACGTGGTGGACAACATCGACGTCTGTACGCCCGCGCTGAAGCCCGCGTCCGCGACCGTACGCTCCATCCCGACCCGCCTCGCACTGATCATCGCCGGCTTCGTCGGGCTGTTGAACCACGGACACACGTTCGCGTTGTATCCGCTCAGCTCCAGACCGCCGAAGCAGCCGACGAGCTCGAGCTCGTTCTGCGTGCCCTGCGCGGTGCCGGTGCCCAGGCCGATGCTGTTCTTGCAGTTCGACGGCAGCGAGGACGGCGAGGTGACCACCTTTCCGCTGCCCGCCTTGTTCTGGTACCAGCAGTTGCCGGTGTTGGTGGGGAAGCTGTCCCACCAGAAGTCGACGCCGTTCGGCATCTTCTTCCCGGCCGGGGAGAGCCCCATCGTGTTCCCGTAGAACTTGTTGTCGAAGGACGTGCTGTT
>DASVMH010000341.1:0-4734 GCA_036384455.1 Marmoricola sp.
ACCGCGAGCCGCTGGACTCACCCCATGGACTTCGAGCGGATGTGGCGCGAGCTCGCGCCGGTCGGCCGAGTGTCGGAGGGCGGGTACAACCGTCAGCCGTTCGGGTCCGCCGAGCGCGAATGTGCGACCTGGTACGCCGAGGAGTGCCGGCGCCGGGATCTCGAGATCGAGTACGACGGCAACGGCAACTCCATCGCCTGGTGGCGCCCAGACGGGGCGGCCGGGCCAGGCGTGGTGACCGGGTCGCACCTCGACAGCGTCATCGACGGCGGGGCGTACGACGGGCCGCTCGGTGTGGTCTCGGCTCTCGCCGCGATCGACCTGATGCGGGAGCGGGGCAATGTCCCGGCCGTACCGATCGGGGTCGCGACCTTCGTCGAGGAGGAGGGATCACGCTTCGGGATCGCCTGCCTCGGCTCTCGGCTCGCGACCGGGGCCATCGGTCGAGACACGGCCGCCGGGCTGCGCGATCGAGATGGCGTCGCCGTCCTCGATGCGATGGCGGCGGCAGGTCTCGAACCGGATCTCGGCCCGAGTCGGCTGCTCGAGGGGATCGGCACCTTCGTCGAACTCCATGTCGAGCAGGGGCGTGACCTCGTCGACCGTGACGCCGCCGTCGGGGTGGCCAGCCGGATCTGGCCGCACGGTCGCTATCGCTTCGAGTTCGCAGGAGACGCCAACCACGCGGGGACGACTCGTATGGAGGACCGTCACGACCCGATGCTCACGTACGCGATGACCGCGCTCGCGGCCAACAAGCAGGCGCGGCTGGCCGACCAGCGTGCCACGTTCGGTCGGCTCGAGGTGCGCCCGAACGGCACCAACGCCGTCCCTTCGCACGTCACCGCGTGGCTCGACGCCCGCTGCGACAGCGAGGCGGTGCTCGACGACCTGCTGAGCGCGATCTCACGCCAGGCCGAACAGCGCGGAGACCGGGACGGCACGAGTGTCACGATCACCCCGGAGTCGGTCAGCGCCGCTGTCGAATTCGACTCCGCCTTGGCCGCTCGGATCTCCGGTGCCCTCCAGCGGGCGCCGATCATCCCCACGCAGGCCGGCCATGACGCAGGAGTCCTCAGCGCGGCGGGCATCCCCGCGGCGATGCTTTTCGTACGCAACCCGACAGGCATCTCGCACTCACCGGACGAGCACGCGGAGATGGCTGACTGCCTTGCCGGTGTCGAGGCGCTGGCCGATGTGTTGACGGAGCTGGCCCGATGAGCACGACGTACGCCCTCGAGCACGCTCTGGTCGAGGGCGTTGTCCGCGACGGTGTGCTCGTGACGGTCGAGGACGGGGTGATCACCGACGTTGTCGAGGACTCGACCTCGTCCGGGGCGGAAGTGAACCCGTCCGGGGCGCAAGTCGGCGGACTGACGATCCCGGGGATGGCGAACTGTCACTCGCACGCGTTCCACCGGAGGCTGCGCGGGCGGACCCAGGCGGAGCGGGGCAGTTTCTGGACCTGGCGGGAACAGATGTACCGGGTGGCCGACGAGTTGACCCCGGACAGCTACTACTCCCTCGCTGTCGAGGTCTATCGCGAGATGCGCGCCTCCGGCATCACCGCGGTCGGAGAGTTCCACTACCTGCACCATCAGAGCGACGGCACCCCCTACGACGATCCCAACGAGATGGGGCGGGCACTGCTCGCGGCGGCCGACGAGGCTGACATCCGGATCCGGCTGCTCGACACGTGCTACCTGGCGGCCGGGCTGGACTCGCAAGGCAGGAGCCGCGAGCCGGAGGGGGTGCAGCGCCGCTTCTCCGACGGCGACGCGGACGCATGGGCGCAGCGCGTCGAGGACTTCGACGACGACCGGGTCGGCGCTGCCATCCATTCGGTACGCGCCGTCCCGCGCGACCAGATGGGCACGATCGCCCAATGGGGTAAGGGGAAACCGCTCCACGCCCACCTCTCCGAGCAGGTTGCGGAGAACGACGAGTGCATGTCCGCCTATGGCCTCACCCCGGCCCAGGTCCTCGCCGAGGCGGGTGTGCTGACTGAGCTCACCAGCCTCGTCCACGCCACTCATCTCACGCCCGACGACGTCGCCCTGATCGGTGACGCGGGGGCGTACGCCTGCTTCTGCCCGACGACCGAGCGCGATCTCGCCGACGGGATCGGACCCTCCGGAGACCTCCGGCGCGCCGGCGCGAAGCTGACCCTCGGCTCCGACAGTCATGCGGTCATCGACCTGTTCGAGGAGATGCGCGCGGTCGAGATGCACGAGCGCCTTGCCACCCAGCAGCGCGGCCACTGGAGTGCGACCGAGTTGCTCGCGGCAGCGACGTACGACGGCCACGCCTCCCTCGGCTTCGAGGACGCGGGCCGGATCGCGGTGGGCCAGCGGGCCGACTTCGTGACCATCGACCTCGACACCTGGCGCACGAGGGACACCGGCGGCGGCGCCGAGACGGCTGTCTTCGCCGCGACCGCCGCTGACGTCAGCGAGGTGTGGCATGGCTGACCGCGCCACCCTGCTGACGAACATCGGGGAACTCGTCACGAACTCGCCGGGCCATGGGACGACCGCGCTCGGCATCATTCGCGACGCAGCGCTCGTCATCGAGGACGGCCGGATCGCCTGGGTCGGTCACGCTGCCAAGGCCCCAGCTGCCGACGAGGGACGGGACGTCGCCGGCCGTGCGGTCATCCCCGGCTTCGTGGACTCCCATTCCCACCTCGTCTTCGCCGGCAGCCGCACGGCTGAGTTCGCCGCCCGGATGAGCGGAACCCCCTACAGCGCAGGGGGGATCCGCACCACCGTCGCCGCCACCCGCGCTGCCAGTGACGAGGAACTGACCGCGCAGGTCGCCCGCCACGTGGCCGAGATGCGCCGCCAGGGCACCACCACGGTGGAGATCAAGAGTGGCTACGGCCTGACCGTCCTCGACGAGGCTCGTGCCCTCGCCATCGCGAGCGAGTTCACGGGCGAGACGACCTTCCTGGGCGCCCACGTCGTGCCCGAGGGCACGACGCCGGAGGAGTACGTCGCGTTGGTCACCGGACCGATGCTCGACCGCGCCGTGCCGTACGCCCGGTGGATCGACGTCTTCTGCGAGACCGGTGCGTTCGACGCCGACCAGGCGCGCACGATCCTGCGGGCCGGGATGGCCAAGGGGTTGCTGCCGCGCATCCACGCCAACCAGCTGGGCCACGGTCCGGGCATCACCGTCGCGTGCGAGGTCGGCGCGGCCAGCGCCGACCACTGCACGTACGCCACCGACGAGGACCTCGCCGCGCTCCACGACGCGGGCGTCGTGGCCACCCTGCTGCCGGGGGTCGAGTTCAGCACCCGCTCGCCCTACCCGGACGCCCGCCGCTTCCTCGAGGCGGGCGTCACCGTCGCGCTCGCCACCGACTGCAACCCCGGCTCCTGCTACACCAGTTCGATGCCGTTCTGCATCGCCGTGGCAGTGCGCGACATGGCGATGACGCCGGCCGAGGCGGTGTGGTCCGCGACCGCCGGCGGCGCGGCCGCGCTGCGCCGCGACGACGTGGGCCACCTGGCCGTCGGTGCCCGCGCCGACCTCGTCGTCCTCGACGCGCCCTCCTACGTCCACCTGTCCTACCGGCCCGGTGTGCCGCTGGTGCACGAGGTGCTCTCCCCGAGCCCTGTCACGGACCGGTGACGACTTGGCCGACAACGTTCCTCGCCCCGGTTTCGGTGGCAAGATTCGCGATTACCCGAGAAGAGAGAAAGCAGGAGGCACGATGCGTCGAAGGACGATGGCGATCGCCGCGACAGTGGTGAGCGTGATGGCGGTGACGGGTTGCGGTTCGAACTCGTTGGACAACAGCAGTGACAAGCCGAAGACCACGGTCAAGGCGACTCTCGACAAGGACGCGGCCGCGATGGTCCCGGCGGCGATCAAGTCGAAGGGCACCCTCGTCGTCGGCAGCGACGCGAGCTACGCGCCGAGCGAATTCTTCGCCGGCAACGGCAAGACGATCATCGGTTTCGACGTCGACCTCTTCAAGGCGGTCGCCACGACACTCGGGCTCAAGGCGAAGTTCCAGAATGCCGACTTCGGCTCGATCATCGCCGGCGTCAACAGCGGCAAGTACGACATCGGCGTATCGAGCTTCTCGGTGACCGCCGATCGCGAGAAGGCCGCCACGATGGTCAGCTACTACACGGCGGGCACGCTGTGGGCGGTGGCGTCGGGCAACCCGAAGAAGATCGACCCGACGAAGCCGTGTGGCATCCGCGTCGCGGTGCAGTCGAACACGACCCAGTCGCTCGACCAGCTGCCGCCGATGGTCAAGGCGTGCAAGGCCGCGGGCAAGCCGACCCACGTCGACTCGTACGACAAGCAGGACCAGGCCACGGCCGCGGTCATCTCGGGCAAGGACGACGCGATGCTCGCCGACTCGCCGGTGATCGCGTACGCCGTCAAGCAGTCGAACAGCAAGCTCGAGACCGCCGGCGATATCTTCGACTCCGCGCCGTACGGCTACGTGCTCCCCAAGAGCGGGACCGACTTCGGCAAGGCGATCGTGGCCGCGCTGAACGACCTCAAGTCGAACGGTGAGTACGCCAAGATCCTGACGGCATGGGGCGTCCAGCAGGGCGCGATCACTGACTTCGCCGTCAACCCGTCCGCGAGCTGATGTCCTCGACGGACAGCTCCCTGGCCTCCGGAGACACCTCTGGGGGCCAGGAGCGGCCGGGCGTCATCGACGCGGTCCCGGTCCGGCACCCGTGGCGCTGGGTGGGGGTGGTGGTG
>DASVMH010000342.1:0-7616 GCA_036384455.1 Marmoricola sp.
GGCCCTGCTCGCCGCGGGGATCTTCGAGCTCAAGGACGCCACCGACGGCTCGATCGCCGCGGGACAGCTGGTCGTGGGCACCGTCGTGAGCTTCGTGGTGGCGTACGTGTCTGTCGCGTGGCTGCTGCGCTTCGTCGCCCACCACAGCATCGGGAAGTTCGTGCCCTATCGCGTCCTGCTCGGCCTCGTCGTGATCGGGCTGCTGGCGACCGGTGCGATGTCCGCGACCTGAGCTGCTACAACCAGCCCGCGCGCCGCGCGACGATCCAGATCGCAAGCGAGCTGCACAGCATCAGCACGATCGACATCGGATAGCCGAGCAGCCAGTGCAGTTCGGGCATGTGCTTGAAGTTCATGCCGTAGATTCCGGCGATCAGTGTCGGCGCCGCAACCAACCCGACTGCTGCGGAGATCTTGCGCATGTCGTCGTTCTGCTGGATCGAGATCTGCGCCATGTGCGCGTCGAAGGCCGAGGACAGCAGTTGGTCGAGGTCGTCGATCGTCTCCGACACCCTCGAGAGGTGGTCGGCGACGTCGCGGAAGTACGGCGCCGCCTCGGGGTCGACGCCCGTGACCGACCCCGTCATGAAGCGCTGCATCGGGCCCTTCAGCGGCATCACCGCGCGCCGCATCTCGCCCAGCTCGCGCTTGAGGATGTAGATGCGGGCGGCGTCCTGGGTGCGCTTGTCGGAGAAGACCGACGACTCGACCTCGTCGACGTCCTCGACGAGCTCGCCGGCGACCTCCTCGTAGCGGTCGACGACGGTGTCGCAGACCGCGTAGATGACCGCGGACGGACCGTGGGCGAGCACCTGCTCCATCTGCTCGAGCGCGAGCCGGGCCTCATGCAGCGAACTGCCCTTGCCGTGCCGGACCGAGATCACGAAGTGGTGGCCGACGAAGAGACTGAGCTCGCCGGTCTCGACGGCGTCGTCCTCGTCGACGTACCAGAGCGTCTTGAGGACCATGAACAGCATCTGGTCGTAGCGCTCCAGCTTCGGCCGCTGGTGCGCGGTGAGGGCGTCCTCGACCGCGAGCGGGTGCAGGTCGTAGAGGTCTGCGACCGCGTCGAGCTCCTCCGCGGTCGGCTCGAAGAGCCCGACCCAGACGAAGTCGTGCGGCCCGACCGCCTGCGTGCGTACGCCCGCGAGATCGTGGGACGGGTAGCCGCAGTCGATGCGCTTCCCGTCGCGATAGAGCGCGTTGTCCACGATCATGTGCCCACCGTAGGACCCCGAGGCCCTGTCGCGGCGTATTGTCCGGGCCGTGCCGACTCTGATCCTCGCCCGCCACGGGCGCACCGCCGCCAACGCCAAGGGCGTCCTGGCCGGGCGTACGCCGGGGGTCGGCCTCGACGAGACCGGGCGCGACCAGGCCCGTGCCGCCGCGGAACGGCTCACGGACGTGCCACTCACGATGATCGTCTCCAGCCCGTTGCAGCGCTGCCGCGAGACCGCCGCAGTGCTCGCGGCGGGACACCGGATCCGGGTCCGCACCGACGCCGGACTCAACGAGTGCGACTACGGCGACTGGGCCGGCCAGAAGCTGAGCACCCTGGCCAGGCGCAAGCTGTGGACCACGGTGCAACGGCAACCATCGGCGGCGCATTTCCCCGGCGGGGAGTCGCTGCAGGAGATGTCCGCGCGTGCCGTACGCGCCGTCCGCCGCCGTGACGCAGCGGTCGCCGAGGAGCACGGGGCCGCCGCGACCTGGCTCGCGGTCAGCCACGGCGACATCATCAAGGCGATCCTCGCCGACGCGCTGGGCATGCACCTCGACGAGTTCCAGCGCATCGTGGTCGACCCGGCGAGCCTGTCGGTGATCCGCTACACCCCCGAGCGCACGTTCGTCCTGACCACCAACTCGACGTCCGGACCGCTCGCCGCACCGACGGGCAGGCCGACGAGCGCTGCCGTCGTCGGTGGTGGCGCCGGACCGGCGACCTCGTAGGGCCGGGGCATGAGGGACGACTGGGAGCCGCGATGCCGGTGATCCATGCGTACGACCCACCGGACCGGTTCGTCGTGGGCACCGTCGGCGAGCCCGGGCAGCGCACCTTCTTCCTGCAGGCCCGCGCCGGCAACCGACTCACCAGCGTCGCGCTGGAGAAGCAGCAGGTGCAGATCCTGGGGGAGCGGGTCGACGAACTGCTCGACGAGCTGATCGCCGCCGACACCACCCGGTCGGTCATCCCCGCCGTCGCGCCGAGCGAGCTGACCGACAACGCCGCGCTCGATCAGCCGATCGAGGAGGAGTTCCGCGCCGGCACGATCACCCTCTCCTGGGACGGCGATGCCGAACGGGTGGTCATCGAGGTCTTCCCGATCGCGGACACCGAGGCGCCGGCGTCCCCGCTCGAGACCGACGAGGAACAGTTGATCGAGCTCCCGCTCGACGAACCCGAGCCGGACGAGATCTTCCTCGTCCGGCTGCCGGCCGCGATGGCCCGTGTCTTCGCCGCCCGCGCCGCCTCCGTGGTCGCCGCCGGCCGCGAGCAGTGCCCGTTCTGCGGCGGACCGATCGACCCCGCTGGCCACCTGTGCCCGCGCGCGAACGGCTACCGGCGCAGCCGGTGAGCAGTCTCGAGACCGACCCCCTCGTCGTCCTCGGCCGGATCATGCCGGCCTCCAACCAGACCTTCCTGTGCGCGCTCGGGGACGAGGACGCCGAGGACCGCGTGGTCTACAAGCCGATCGCGGGGGAGCGACCGCTGTGGGACTTCCCGGACGCCACCCTCGCCGGCCGTGAGTACGCCGCCTGGCTGGTCTCCGATGCTCTCGGCTGGGACGTCGTCCCGCGCACCATCCTGCGCGAGGGTCCGCACGGACCCGGCATGGTGCAGGTGTGGGTCGACATCGACGAGACCGCCGACCCCGTCGCCGTCGTACGCCCGGCGGATCGACCCGACGGCTATCTGCACGTCCTCGATGCCGAGGACGACCGCGGTCGCACCGTCGAACTCGTCCACGAGGACACCCCGGAACTCCTCGCCATGGCCGTCTTCGACCTCCTCGTCAACAACACCGACCGCAAGGGCGGCCACGTGCTGCCGCTGCCCGACGGCCGCCGCCAGGGGGTCGACCACGGGATCTGCTTCCACACCGACGACAAGCTGCGCACCGTGCTCTGGGGATTCCACGACCGGGCCGTCCCCGCCGAACTGCTCCCGGCCATCGCCCGCATCGCCGACGACCGGGCCCTGATCGACGAGCTCGGCTGGTACCTCAACGCGGACGAGGTGGCGGCCTTCGGACGCCGTTGCCGGCGGGTCATCGACCACCCGACGATGCCCGCCCTGGGCCCTGGCTGGCCCTCGATCCCGTGGCCTCCCTTCTGAACCGCACCGGCGGTCGATAACCTCACCGTCATGCGTGCGTGGTCGTCGAGCGAAGTCCCCAACCTGCCCGGCGACGCCCGTGGACCCGAGGTGCGGGTGCACTGCTCGAGCGTCGGCGACCTCGTCGAGCTCGTCCCCGACGGTGCCGCGAGGCTCTACGTCTGCGGCATCACGCCCTACGACGCCACCCACATGGGCCACGCCGCGACGTACGTCGCCTTCGATCTGCTCAACCGCGCCTGGCGCAGCGCCGGCCACGAGGTCCGCTACGTCCAGAACGTCACCGACGTCGACGACCCGTTGCTCGAGCGCGCCACCGCGACCGGGCAGGACTGGGTCGAGCTCGCCGAGCGCGAGACGGAGCTGTTCCGCACCGACATGACCGCGCTCGCGGTGCTCCCGCCGGACGAGTACGTCGGGGCGGTCGAGGCGATCCCGCTCGTCGTCGAGATGGTGGAGGCCCTGCAGGAGCGGGGCAGCGTCTACCCCGTCGACCGTGACCTCTACTTCCAGGTCGCCAGCGATCCCGCGTTCGGGGGCGTCTCGGGATGGGGCCGCGAGCAGATGCTGGAGATCTTCGGCGAGCGCGGCGGAGACCCCGACCGCGCGGGCAAGAAGGACGCCCTCGACTGCCTGCTCTGGCAGGCCGAACGACCCGACGACCCGTCCTGGGAGACCTCGCTGGGCGCGGGGCGACCCGGCTGGCACGTCGAGTGCTCCGCGATCGCGCGCCATCACCTCGGCACCACCATCGACGTCCAGGGCGGCGGCAGCGACCTGGTCTTCCCGCACCATGAGATGAGCGCGTCCGAGGCGCAGGTCGTCGACGGACGGCCGTTCGCGCGGGCGTACGTCCACGCGGGGATGGTCGGCTTCGAGGGCGAGAAGATGTCGAAGTCCAAGGGCAATCTCGTGCTCGTCTCCACCCTGCGTGCCGAGGGCGTCGACCCGCGGGCGATCCGGCTCGCGCTGCTGGCCCACCATTACCGCTCCGACTGGGAGTGGACCGGCGAGGACCTCACCTCCTCGCAGGGACGGCTCGTCGTCCTGACCGATGCCCTCGCGAAGCCGGCCGGTGCTCCGAGCGGGCCGGTCGTCACCGAGGTCCTCGAGGCGCTGGCCACCGACCTCGACGCACCCCGCGCGCTGGCCGCGATCGACGGCTGGGTCGCCGCCACCCTCGACGGTGACGCCTCCGAGCCGGGCGCCCCCAAGGCGATCAGGACGGTCCTCGACGCCGCCCTCGGCGTACGCCTCTAGGCGTCCGGCTCCTGGCGCCGCTTGAGATAGCGCTCGAACTCCTTGGCGATCGCCTCGCCGCTGGCCTCGGGCAGGTCGGCGGTGTCGGCTGACTCCTCGAGGTTGTGGACGTATTCGGCGATGTCCTCGTCGTCCTCGACGAGCTCGGCGACGCCACGCTCCCAGGCACGGCTGTCCTCGGGCAGGTCGCCGAGCGGGACCGAGATGCCGAGCAGGTCCTCGACCTGCTCGAGCAGCGCGAGGGTGCCCTTGGGGCACGGCGGCTGCGGGAGGTAGTGCGGGATGGCCGCCCAGAAGGACACCGCGGGCAGGTCGAGGCGTGTGCAGGCGTCCTGGAAGACACCGACGATGCCCGTCGGACCCTCGTAGTGCGACGGCTCCAGACGCAGCCGGTCGTGCAGGTCGAGCTCGGTCGCGGTACCGCTGACCTGGATCGGCCGGGTGTGCGGCGTCTCGGCGAGCATCGCCCCGAGCGTGCAGACCAGGCTGACGCCGAGGTTGTCGGAGGCGGCGAGCAGCTCGGCGCAGAACAGCCGCCAGCGCATGTTCGGCTCGATGCCGCGCACGATCACGACGTCACGGTGACCGGCGCCGGGGCTGGCGACGTAGACGTGGGTGGTCGGCCAGGTGATGCCGCGGATGCCGTTGTCGTCGACCCCGACGAGCGGACGGTTGACCTGGAAGTCGTAGAACTCGTCGGGGTCGATCGCGCCCACGAGGCGCGCGTCCCAGACGTCGACGAGGTGGTCGAGCACGCCGGTCGCGGCTCCGGCCGCGTCGTTCCAACCCTCGAACGCACACAACAGCACGGGGTCGCGCAGATCCGGCTGCTCCTCGAACTCGATCATTTCCCGAGCCTATCCGCGCCACCCCGTCCACCGGCCGGAATTCCTGCTCACCGCTGGTGTTGACCTTTAGGATGGAAGGCGCCGAGAGGCGTTGCAACGGGTCGTTCCGGACCCGCCACGCTCGGCGAAGCCCAAGGACGCCTTCCGCATCGGAAGGAGTGATCGTGTCGGACACCAGCCTGCATCGTCCCGACTGCACCGAGGAGCTGACGCGCGCCCTGCGTGAGCGGATCCTGGTCGTCGACGGCGCGATGGGCACCGCGATCCAGCGCGACCGGCCCGACGAGGCCGGCTACCGCGGGGAGCGGTTCGCCGACTGGGCCTCCGACGTGCAGGGCAACAACGACCTGCTCACCCTCACCCAGCCCGACATCATCGCCGGCATCCACCGCGAGTACCTCGAGGCCGGCGCGGACATCATCGAGACGAACACCTTCAACGCCAACTCGATCTCGCTGTCCGACTACGGCATGCAGGACCTGGCGTACGAGTTCAACTACGAGTCCGCGAAGCTCGCGCGCGCCGAGTGCGATGCGCTCAGCACCCCCGACAGGCCGCGGTACGTCGGCGGCGCACTCGGCCCCACCAGCCGGACGGCGTCGATCTCTCCTGACGTCAACGACCCCGGCGCCCGCAACATCAGCTACGACGAGCTCGTCGCGGCCTACACGACCGCCACGAAGGGTCTGCTCGACGGCGGCGCCGACCTGATCTTCATCGAGACGATCTTCGACACCCTCAACGCCAAGGCCGCGATCTTCGCGGTCGAGAGCGTCTTCGAGGAGTACGGCCGCCGCTGGCCGGTCGTCATCTCCGGCACCATCACCGACGCGTCCGGCCGCACCCTGTCGGGGCAGACGACCGAGGCGTTCTGGAATTCCGTCCGCCACGCCAAGCCGCTGCTCGTCGGTCTCAACTGCGCCCTGGGCGCCAAGGAGATGCGGCCCTACATCGCGGAGATGGCACGGGTCGCGGACACGTTCGTGTCGTGTTACCCGAACGCCGGCCTGCCCAACGCCTTCGGCGAGTACGACGAGGCCGCCGAGGAGACCGCCGCCGTCGTCAAGGAGTTCGCGGAGGCGGGCCTGGTCAACCTCGTGGGTGGCTGTTGCGGCACCACCCCGGCGCACATCGGTGCGATCGCGCGCGCGGTCGAGGGGCTGGCACCGCGGGTGCCCAGCGAGGTCACGCCGGCGTTGCGGCTCTCGGGCCTCGAACCGCTCACCCACGACGCCGACTCGCTGTTCCTCAACGTCGGCGAGCGCACGAACATCACCGGCTCGGCGCGGTTCCGCAACCTGATCAAGGCAGGCGACTACGACACCGCGCTCAGCGTCGCGCTGCAGCAGGTCGAGAGCGGCGCCCAGGTCATCGACGTCAACATGGACGAGGGGATGATCGACGGCGTCGCCGCGATGGATCGCTTCATCAAGCTGATCGCGAGCGAACCCGACATCAGCAAGGTCCCGATCATGGTCGACTCCTCGAAGTGGGAGGTCATCGAGACCGGACTCAAGGGGATCCAGGGCAAGCCGATCGTCAACTCCATCTCCATGAAGGAGGGTGTCGAGAAGTTCGTCCACGAGGCCCGGCTGTGCCGCAAGTACGGCACCGCCGCGGTCGTGATGGCCTTCGACGAGACCGGCCAGGCCGACACGTACGAGCGGCGCATCGAGGTGTGCGAGCGGGCCTACCGGATCCTGGTCGACGAGGTCGGATTCCCGCCCGAGGACATCATCTTCGACCCCAACTGCTTCGCCCTGGCGACCGGTCTGGAGGAGCACGCCAACTACGGCGTCGACTTCATCGAGGCGACCCGCTGGATCAAGCAGAACCTCCCCGGGGCGAAGGTCTCCGGCGGTGTCTCCAACGTGTCGTTCTCCTTCCGCGGCAACAACGTCGTGCGCGAGGCGATCCACTCCGTCTTCCTCTTCCACGCGATCCACGCGGGCATGGACATGGGCATCGTCAACGCCGGCGCTCTCGCCGTCTACGACGACATCGACCCGGAGTTGCGTGACCGCATCGAGGACGTCGTGCTCAACCGCCGGCCCGACGCGGGGGAGCGGCTGCTCGAGCTCGCGGAGACCTACCGCGACCAGGGCGGGGAGGCCGAGCAGAAGGCCGCCGCCGAGTGGCGCAGCCTGCCGATCCGCGAGCGGATCACGCAC
>DASVMH010000343.1:0-9910 GCA_036384455.1 Marmoricola sp.
TGTGGATCTTCCTCAACGTCAGCCACCGCGAGCTGGCCGAGGACGGCGCAGCCGAGATCGAGGAGCCGTTGGAGCCTGTCCTCGCCTCGTGAGTCTCAGGGGCAACAGGTTTCACGGGTGACCGTGTGAAACCGGGGTTGACCGCGCGAAGTTTTGCGTGGTCAACCCCGGTTTCGTGTGTTCAACGCTCGCCGGGTCCGACTCACCCGATCGACCGCACAACTCGGCGCGATTCAGGCACAACTCGGCGCGATTTACGCGCAACTCGGCCGATCTCGGGCGCAACTCAACTCAGGGCGGCGGCGGCACGGCGGAGCAGCGGGAGGACCGTTCGGACGTACGGCCCGGACGCGCCGGCGAGACCGCAGGTCGGGGTCAGGACGAGTCGGTCGGCGACCTCGGCGGGATCGAAGCCGAGCATGTCGAGGGTCCGCAGCACGCGCTCGACGACCGGGCGCTCCCCCGACAGCGAGCCCGACAAGCCAGGCCGGGAGCCCGACAGCGAGCCCGACAGGCCAGACAGGGAGGCGTCGACCGACGCCACCACGCCCAGGTAGGCGCTCTCCCCCGCGTCGAGCGCGGTGCCCAGTTCATCGAGGGCGACCGCGGACAGCACGGACAGATCGACCGAGACGGCCTGCGCCCCGGCACCTCGCAGCAGACCGATGGGGATGTCGGCCGCGCAGCAGTGCGCGACCGGCGTGGCCCCGGCCACTGCGATCGAGGAGAACACCCAGGAGAGCGCTTCACTGGCCAAAGGAATGTCGACGCTGCGGTGCCGATGGAAGCCGGACGCGGTCGGGATCGACCCGGCCAACACGGCGGGCAGTGCCGGCTCGTCGACCTGCACCACGAGGGTCGCACCGGGCACCCGGCGTCGCACGTCGCCGATGTGCGACGTCACCCCGTACGCGAGCGCCTGCGCCAACTCCCGACGCGCCCCGACGTCGGCCAGCGCCCGGTCGCCCCGGGGTCGTTCGACCGTCGCCGCAAGGGTCCACGGGCCGACGACCTGGACCTTGAGAGGACCGGAGTAGCCCTGCATCTGCTCCTCGAGGGCGTCGAGATCACGAGCGAGCAGCGACTGCGCGCGTCGCTGATCCATCCCGGCTGCCCCGGTGAGCCGCCACCCGGCCGGCTGCAGGTCGAAGGCGAGCTCCGCGCACAGCGCAACGCCGCGTCCGGTCATCGTGGCGCCTGCACCTCGGGCGGGGAGTTCGGGAAGGTGTGGCAGGTCCGGCAGTTCGCCGATGACGGTGCGGACCGCCTCGTCGATGTCCTCGCCCGGCATCGAGCCGACACCCGTCGCGTACGTCACGAGCGACCAGCCTAGGTGTTCAGTTGGTGGTGAGGCTGGAGACCTCGATGCCGTTGGCGTCGATCGCGACGGTGAGGTCGAAGCCGTCCACGCCGAGGGTGACGGTGTAGCGGCCGGGCCGGTTCGAGGCGATCCGGGCAGCGCTCAACGTCTTGCCCCGCAGCTGCCCCAGCGCCTCGTTGATCTGCTTGACCTCGGCGAGCCGCGCCTTGCCGAGCGGGGTGCGGCGATAGACGTTGGCGAGCAGCGTCTCCGCCTCCGCCAGGCCGATCCGGCGCGCCTGCCCGGTCTCGAGCGCCAGGGTGCACACCTGCTCGAGGGTGCCCACGTGGTCACCCGAGAGCGTCCCGGTGCCGGCCGCCTCGACGAGGGCGAGGTACGGCCCCTCGCGGCCAGGCGGCACCGCCCGGGCGTACGACGACGCCAGGTCGACGACCGCCGCGGCCTCGTCCTCGGTGAGCGTGATTCTCACCTCGGGCTCGGCAGTCGCGTCGGTCACGCGGACGTGCTCTTGGCGGCCGCCTCGGCGAAGATCGCCTCGGCCTCGTGCTCGAAGCTGCCGGTCTCGATCGGGCAGTGGATGCCGCACTCCTTGGGAGCACCGGTCTCCCACCACCAGCGGCCGGCGCGGTCGTCCTCGCCGTCCTTGATCGGCCGGGTGCACGGTCCGCAGCCGAAGCTGGTGTAGCCCTTGGCGTACAAGGGGTGCACCGGGACGTCGAACTCCTTGATGTAGTCCCAGACCTCGTCGCTCTCCCAGTCCGCGAGGGCGTTGATCTTCACGATGCCCTCGTGGTCGTGGTCGAGCTCGACCTTCTTGATCGCGGCGCGCGAGGCCCACTGGTCACGGCGCAGACCGGTGAACCAGCCGTCGACGCCCTGCAGGGCCTTGACCAGCGGGCGCACCTTGCGGATCTGGCAGCACAGCATCCGCTCCTCGACACTGTTCTTGAACAGATTGACGCCGCGGCGGTTGACCATGGCCTCGACCTCGGCGGCCTCGGGCGACAGCACGTTCCACTGCGTCTGCGGGTAGTGCGCGCGGACCTGGTCGATGAAGTCGTACGTCTCCGCGGGCAGCCTGCCCGTGTCGACGGTGATCACCTTGATGTCCGGCTTGATCTGCGCGGCCATGTCGAGCACGACCATGCCGTCGGTCTGGAGGGCCGTGACGATCGCGAGGCGGTCGCCGAGGGCGTCGATGGCCCACTCGATGACGTCCTCAGGATCCTGGTCGTCGAGCTCCATGGCGATCTCGCCGATCTCGAGGTCGTCGAAGAGGACCCGGTCGGTCGAGACGTTGTCGAGGGTGATGCTCATGTCAGTTCCTTCGGGGATTCCGTGGGGTGGAATGGCGGGGTGGGCGTCGGCTCAGCCGCCCGACATCGCCATGACCAGGGTGATCTCGGCGCCGTCACCGACCTCGGTGGCCAGGCCGTCGAGACCGCGGATGTCGTCGTCGCCGACGGCGACCAGGTAGGCGCCGTTGACGCGGGAGTGGTCCGCGCTGCCCTCGAAGATGGTCTCGCCGAAGCGGGGGTACTTCTTCGTGACCGACGCGAGCGCCTCGGCGACGGTGCCGGCCGGGACCGTGATCTCGTCCTCGCCGTCGACGAACTCCAGGAGCGGGCCCGGGACGCGGATGAGCACGCCGGTCTCCTCCTCGGTCGCCGCCGCCTGTCCGAGCGCGGTCGCGACGAGCTGCTCGTCGCTGCGGGTGCCGCAGTAGTCGCCGAACGTGAAGCCCTTGGGGTCGGCCAGCTCACTGCGTGCGGTCAGCCAGGCCCCGACGAGGTTGTCCATCACGGCGACCAGGTCGTCGGTGGGCACGCGGCGCAGCAGTCGGCGGCCGATGGCCGTACGGGTGCCGAGGCCGCCGCCGACGGTGACGTCGTACGCCTCGACGCGCTCGTCGGAGCCGTCCACGCGGGTCGTGGTGCCCTGCAGCCCGATCTCGCCGACCCAGTGCTGGGCGCAGGCGTGCGGGCAGCCGTCCATGTGGATCGCGAGGTCGCCGATCGGGTCGTGACCGTACTTCTCCGTCAGGTGGTCGAGGACCTCCTCGAGCTTGCCCTTCGTCTCAGCGACGGAGTAGTTGCAGAAGCGGTGGCTCGTGCAGGCCAGCGACCGGGCGAACGCACGGCCCCGGTCGAGGGAGAGGCCGAGCTCGCTGAGCAGTTCCTTGACGTCGGCGACACGGTCCTCGGGGACGCCGGTGAGGATGAAGTTCTGCTGTCGGGTGAAGCGGACGTCCCCGTCGAACTCCTCGACGAAGGTCGCCAGCTTGGCGAGCATGGTGCCGGTCACGCGGCCCGAGGGCACCGGGACGCCGACGTAGACGAGGCCCGGCTGCACCTGCGGGTGCACGCCGATGTGGTCGGTGTCCTCGGTCGGCGCCTCGACGACGCCGTCCTCGAGCGACCGGCCCAGCTGCTCCTCGATCTTCTTGCGGACGCCGTCGACGCCGTAGTCGTCGACCATGAACTTGATCCGCGCCCGGGCCCGGGAGATCCGGTAGCGCAGGTCCTTGGACCAGGCGTTGGTGACCGCCGTCAGACCCTCGATGGTGTCCTCGGCGGGGATGAAGACGCCGATGTCCTGGGCGATGCGCGGGGTGTTGGCCATGCCGCCACCGACCCGCAGGCCGAAGCCCGGCCGGCCGTCCTTGAGGGTGGCGATCAGGGCCACGTCGGAGATCTCCGGGGCGTTGCACTGCGAGGGGCAGGCGCTGATCGTGTACTTGTGCTTGCGCGGCAGGTTGGAGAACTCGGGGTTGCCGTAGAAGTGGTCGGCGACCTCTTTGAGGATCGGCGTGGTGTCGAAGGGCTCCTCGGGGGTGAGGCCCGCGACCGGGCAGCCGGTGATGTTGCGGACCGTGTCGCCCTCCGCACCCGAGGTGGTCAGCCCGACGGCCTCGAGGTCGGCCATCACGTCGGGCAGCTTGCTCATCGCGACCCAGTGCAGCTGGATGCCCTGGCGGGTGGTCAGCTCCGCCTCGTCGCGGCCGTACTCGGCGGCGATGGCGGCCAGCGCCTTGAGCTGCGCGGGGGTGACCACGCCGCCGGCGACCTTGACCCGCACCATGAAGGTGCCGATCTTCGGCTTGTCGTGGGCGAGGCCGTACCAGTAGAGCCGGACGAGGTCCTCCTCCGGGACGTCCTCGTAGCCACGCTCGATGAGCGCCGGCAGCTCGCCGCGGACCTCCATCGGGGGCCGGTCGCGCTTGAGTCGCTCGATGTAGTTGCGCTTGTAGACCAGGTCCCAGTCGGGAGCCGGCTTGTCGGCGCGCGAGCGACGTACTCGCGCTGCGCGCGCGGGGCGCGCGGTCGAACCAGCCGAACCGGTCGGGCCGGCGGTGTCGGCAGTCTCAGCAGTGACGGTCATGGCGGGCCTTTCGTAGGTCCGGATAACGACGGGGTGGGCGCGGGTCGAGCGGGTTGGCCGGCGTCAGCACGGCGATGTCGGTGAGTACGCCCGCGGCGCGCCCAGGTGGCGGCGGGGACTCAGCGCGACATCTGCGCACGGCGACAGCGGCACAGGCAGGGGATCATGACCCCGACCAGTCCGGCGCAGCGTGTGCAGATCATGGGCGAGAACCTAGCAACGGAGGTCCGCCCGACGCGACGTCCCATCTCACTATGTGAGGCGACTGTCCATATTCTAAGACGTCGGAGGCATCTGGCGCGCCGCGTCAGGCGCAACCTCGGCGTAGCGGGCGATCAACTGTGATCGAGAACGCACTCCCACCTTGGCGTAGATGTTCGAGAGGTGGTACTCGACGGTCTTGGTCGCGACAAGCAATTGGGTGGCGATCTCGCGGTTGGACATCCCCTCCCTGACCAGTCGGGCCACCGTGACCTCGGTCGGGGTCAACTGCACCGCCACGGAACCGCGCGTACGCCGGCGCTGACCGCATCGTCGCAACTCCTCGTCGGTCCGCGCCACCCACAGCGAAGCCCCGAGCGAGGCGAACGTCTCGCGTGCGTCCTCGAGGAGGACGGCGGCGTCACGACGGCGTCCCAGCCGGCGAAGCACCTGTCCGCGGACCAGGCCGAGCCGGGCCCGCTCGAGGGGTCGAACGGCCAACTCCGGGTCCAGGTCGGGAGCCAGGTCGTCGATCCGTGCGAGATGCTCGGCGGCACGTTCTGGATGCAGGCCCGCGACGGCGAACTCCGCGCGCGTACGCCAGATCTCCGCGAGTTCGACCACCAGCCGCCGCTCACCGGCAACCACCTCGGCGTCCGCGAGCACCTCGAGCGCCTGATCGACATCGCCGGTCGCCTGCAACGCCGCGGCGTGGAGGCAGCGCCAGGACTGGATCCCGGGCTCGCGAACTCCGTCGCAGTCGCCGATCTGCTCCGGATCGACGAGTACGCGCAGAGCGTGAAGGACCCCGCCCGGGGATCCGTGCGCGTCCTGCAGCCGAGCCGCGGCGACGGCGGCCCACAGCCGGGTCTGGTAGTCGCCGATCTCGGCGGCGGTGCTGTCCGCGGCCTCGACATACTCCCCGGCCCGGGTGAGTTCGCCGCGAGCCGACAACGGGTTCGCGGCCGCCGCGTAGAGCATCGGGAGCACCCGGCGATGGTCCAGGTCGAGCGCCACCGAAACCGCCGTCTCGGCGACCGTGATCGCCGAATCCCACTGGCCGAGCCGGTACAACACGTCCGAGAGATAGGCCGAGGCACCCAGCGCGACCGGCGTCGGACCGTCCCGGCGGCTGACCCGGACCACGGCCTCCAGATCGCTGCGCGCCCTCGCGAGCCGACCCGACCAGGCACTGAGCAGACCCCGGGCCACCAGCGCATCGAGGAGGACGCCGGGAGGATCGACGACGTCGACCGGCAGCCCCGCCACAGCCTCGAGGGCCGCACGGATCTCGCCGGTCAGTGCCCTGGCGATCAGCATCGTCCCCGGTGAGTCCGCGGCCGCAGCCGAACCCTCGGGAGTGAACTCGATCGCGCGTTGAGCCCACGCGATCGCATCCCGGGCACGGCCCATGGTCAGTTCGGTGCGCGCGAGCTCGGCCGCGATCCTCGCCTTCAGGTCCTCCACACCATCGCCGGCCCCCGGTGCGCCGGAGTGCTCCCACGCCACGCTCGCAAGGCGACGCGCGGCCGGTAGATCCCCGGCGAGAGTCCGCAGCCGTGCGTCGAGATAGGCGCCGAGTGCGGTGTCACGTCGACGATCCACCTCTGCGGACAGGTCCGGCGCCGCGGCGGCATCGGCTCCTGCCACGAGGGTCTCGACGAGCGTGAGCAGGCGGAGATCGGCATCGGGCCCGGGCGGGCTCAACGACGTCGCCGCCCGCAGCCACACCGCGGCGCTGCGCTGATCGCCCGCGGCGGCTGCCCGATCCGCACGTTCCTCGACCGTGTCCGCAAGCCGGGCGTCCGGGCCGACGGCGGCCGCGATCCGGTGCCTCAATGCCGCATCGGGGTCGAGCGGTCGAAGTTCCTCGGCCGCCGAGAGGTGCAGAGCCACCCGTTCGCGGGCGCCCAGGGCGTCGTACACCGCCTGCCGTGTCAGAGGATGCGCCGGCCGAAGCAGCTGGTCGGCACCGACTGGTCCGACCAGCCCTGCCGAGACCGCCTCGTCAGCAGCAGCCAGCGGATCCTCGACGCCGCCGATCCGGCCGACCAGATCGAGCCGCCGCGGAGCACTGAGCACCGAGGCGGCGCGCACGAGGGCGGCCGCCGGGGCCGAACACGCCTCGACGTGCTCGATGACCAGGCGGGCGAACTCGCCGGGCACCGGGATCGGCACCTCGGGGCCCAACCGCGCGCCCGTGCGATCAAGCTCCTCGAGGATCGCCCGGACGAACAGCGGACTTCCGCCGGCGTGCTGGGCGAGACGCCTGGCCTGACGCGGCGCCGGCACTTCGAGACCGAGCACACCTGCCAACGCGCGGACCTCGTCGGCGGCGAAGCCGGTCAGGCCGAGTCGAACGCCGACGTCGGTCACGAGGCGTTGCAGACTCACCGGCAGCGCCGCCAACGCCTCCGTACGCGTCGCGAGCACGGTCAGGATGGGCGAGCGCTGTGATCGTCGTACGGCGAACACCAACGCGCGCAGCGACGCCGCATCCGCGTTGTGCACATCGTCGACCACGATCAGGAGCGCTGCCTCGGGGCGTACCTCGTCGAGCAGGGTGAGCAGCAGGCGACCGGTCGTCAGCGGGTCGGCATCGGAACGTCCGGCAGCGATGGCAGCCAGCTCGGCAGGCATCGGCCCCGGCCAACCCCGGAGGAGCTGGGCGAGCACGCCGTAACCGGTGTCGGACTCGTCATCGGCAGCGGTGGCACAGAGCGCCGTTGCGCCGGGCGCCACACGTCCGACCAGATCCGCGAGGAGCACGGTCTTGCCGAATCCCGCCGGGGCATCGACGAGCACCAGGGCGCCGCGACCCTCCTGCGCCGCGCTCCATGCCTCATCGAGGCGGACACGCTGCTCATCGCGTCCGACCAGGGCGGGTCCCGAGCCGATCGCCGGTCGCCCCGCTGCTTCGCGCATCGCGATCGGTTGAGCGGGCACGGGCATTCCTCTGACTCGGATCGACCGGATCCGTCGACGGGGCCGACGCCGGGACCGGCCCAA
The DNA here is from genome assembly GCA_036384455.1 of Marmoricola sp. Classification (GTDB taxonomy): domain Bacteria; phylum Actinomycetota; class Actinomycetes; order Propionibacteriales; family Nocardioidaceae; genus Marmoricola. The sequence goes on from DASVMH010000343.1 coordinate 7,913, forward strand.
AGTATCGCCACCCGACTGTCGTGACGGCCGATCGTGGAAATCTGGACCCAGGGGTTCCCCGGGGGCAAACCGAGTCGGGTACACCTAGCGTCGACGGGGCAGGCCCTCGTCCACCAGCCTCTTGGAGTGCCCATGCGCCACCTGGCCGTCCTCAGCGCAGTCCTTCTCGCGCTAGCCGTCGCCCTGACCACGGCAGTCGTCTCGCCTGCGGCTGCGATCACGATCGGGAGCTGCACGGGCTCCAAGACCTACGACTGGACCGGCGCGGGCGGCGACCAGGACTGGACGGACTCGAAGAACTGGAGCGGCGAACAGGTGCCGTCCTCGAGCGACAGCGCATCGATCATCGGTTCGGCGGACGACCAGTTCACTGTCTCGGGCAACATCCCGTCGCGCATCTGCAACCTGACGATCGGCGACAACGTCTTCCTCGAGCCCGAGGTCGGCGGGATCGCCGTGAACGGCACCCTCACCTGGACCTCAGGAACCGAGAACAGCGGCATCTGGGGCGATGTCACCGTCAACGGCAGCGCGGAGCTCTCGAGCACCCACCCGAAGGACGCCTGGCTCGATCTCGATGCCGGCGCAACCACGGCAAACATCACCGTGAACGGTTCCCTGACCGTCGACCCGGCCGCCAACCTGGAGCTCGGCAGCAGCGTCGACGGGATCGACGTCACCGCCGGGGGTGCGATGCACATCGGCAAAGGCGCCTACCTGTGGAGCAATGCCTCCGGAGGTGAGTACGACACCGCGAATGCGGCGCTCACGATCAGCGGCACGGTCGATCTCGACGGCAACGCCCACTCCTACAAGCTCGACTGGAACACCGTCCCGGTGCGCGGCGTGACGCCGACGATCGACCTCGGTGGCCATACCCTGACCCTCGACTCGGCGGGGAACAGCCGATGGAAGAGCGGCACCGCCGTGGTCAGCAGCGGCGGGCACGGCGTCATCGATCAGCGGGGTGGCCTGGTGATGCTCGACGGCACCACCACCCTCGACACGGGGACGACGTTCAAGCTCGACGACTCCAGCGACTCCAACATGGCCTCGCTGTCCGACGGCGCCTACTGGGCCTCCGACGGTGGTCCGACGGGTGCCGCGGGAACCGTCACCGGCGGGGGAACGCTCGACCTGGGAACGGGCGAGCTGTACGGCACGATCACTCTCGCCCGCGGGCTGACCACCAACGCTCACGGCGACGACACCCGGGTCTCCGACACGTACGGCCCGGGCAGCGTGTTGATCAACAGGGGCACGCTGAACGTCACCGGGGGGACCTTCGACGGTTCCGCGTCGACGACACCCCAGGTGCACAACTACGGAAAGGCGACGATCTCGACCGGCGCCACGGTCAGCGGCTTCGACTGGACCAACGAGTCCGGCTCCAGCATGGGCTTCGCGGCCGGTTCCGGCGTACGCGCGACCACCCCGGCGACCGTCGACAACATGACGATCGGCGGCCAGCCCTCGACCATCACGATCGCGAAGGGCGTCACCGGCTACTTCGACGAGAGCGACGTGCACCTCGGCGGCACCACGTTGACCGGCGGGGGCACCTTCCAGAGCGGCACCGACAACGGCTACCTGTATCTCACCGGCACCACCACGCTCTCCGGTGGCACCACCCTCGAGCTGGGCGAGCACGGCGGAGCTGCCATCGTCTACGCCGGCAAGGTCTCCGGCTCGACTCGGTCCCCGGCCAAACTCGTCGGCGGCTCCGGCGGCGGCAGGATCGCCTTCGTCCAGGCTTCGATCCGCGGCCAACTCAGCGTCGGTGCCAAGATCTCGACGACCGTGATGCCCTCGACCGGTGATCACGAGATCGGGTCCGGCAACGGCTTCGCCCACGGACTCCTCACGCTGGCCGGCCCCCTCATCTACAAGCCGGCCACCGACATCTACGTCGACAGCGACTCACGCCTGGACATGGACGGCAAGGTCTCGCTGTCAGGAGGGACCGCCTCGAATCCCGTCGGCTGGGACGGCAGCGGT
>DASVMH010000344.1:0-17960 GCA_036384455.1 Marmoricola sp.
TCGGCCTGCTCAACCTCGCCGCCCTGATCGGCATCCTCAAGGTGTTCGGGGCGATGCGTCGCGGCCACTACGACGAGGCCGCCCTCGAGCGACAGCTCGATGCCCGCGGCTTCCTCAACCGCATCCTCGGCCGGGTCAACAAGCTGGTGCGCCGGCCGTGGCAGATGTATCCCGTCGGGTTCCTCTTCGGCCTCGGCTTCGACACCGTCACCGAGATCGGGTTGCTCGTCATCGCCGGCGGTGCCGTCGCAAGCGGGCTGCCGTGGTGGGCGGTGCTCACCCTGCCCGTGCTGTTCACCGCGGGGATGGCGCTGCTGGACACCATCGACGGGGCATTCATGCAGGTGGCGTACGGCTGGGCTTTCTCGCGGCCGGTCCGCAAGATCTACTACAACATCACCGTCACCGCGCTCTCGGTCGCGGTCGCGCTGATCATCGGCGTCGTCGAGCTCGCCGGCCTGCTCGCCGACAAGGCCGGTATCCACTCGGGTCCGCTCGCCCTGGCCGCCCGCCTCGATCTCGAGTACGTCGGCTACGGCATCGTGGCGCTGTTCGTCCTCACCTGGGCGCTGTCCGCGGCGGTGTGGAAGTACGGCCGCATCGAGGAGCGCTGGTCCGCGCACCTCGCCTGAGGCGTCACCTGCGCCGAACGGACGCGACGAGCGCGGCGTACTCCTGTCGATGGTCCTGCCACCATGACGGCGTCTGACCCCACCGCACTCGCGCGACATCGTTCTGGGTCACCACGATCCGCCACGTCCCCGCCGGCTCGTAGTGCTTGGTCGCCTTCGTACGCGTGACGGTCCAGCTCAACCGGTCCGCAGCTCGACCCGCGATCCGCGCGACGCCGTGCTCGAGGCGGACGTGCGACGCCTGCCGGTTGCGGCGGACGCGAGCCACCAGGCTCGCCAGCGGCGCTGGGGTGGGATCGATGGACGCCGACTGGAGCACGGTCGGCGAGCCGTCGAAATAGATCTGACAACGGTCGCCCTCGCGCTGCACCGTCTCGTGGTCGGCGGGCGGGGTGAAGGTCAGCCTGGTGTCGCGTCCCCAGAACGGGCAGAGCACGTGTACGCCCCTCCGCACCCCGACCGAACGCCGCACCGTCTCCAGTCCCGCACTCGTGTCGTGTCGCGTCGACCACCCGAGGTTGACGCCCGCTGCCTGGATCGCGGTCTGCCAGAACGGCAGCCCGTCGTCGTACGCCCACCAGGTGAGCCGCTCCGCGGTCCGGCCACCGAATCCGGGCACCGTCCGGCGATAGGAGATGTGACGGATCTCGTCGTCGCCGCCGACACCGTCGAACGGGTCGAGCTCCTTCTTGCGCCACGACGCGAGGGACCGACCGGCGGCCGTCACGCTGACCCCGGTGACCATGCCCGAGGTGAAGCTGCAGCCGGCGCCGGACATCTCGCCGTATTTCGTCCTCAACGGCACGACGAGCCGCACCGTCAGGCCGCGTGCGGCTCCGCGCCAGAACGGGCAGAGCACCTCGCGATAACCCGACGGGACCTTCGTGACCGCCGGCGCGAACGGCTTCGGTGGAGCCGCGGCGGGGCGATCCCGATGTCCCGAGTCGCCGCAGGCGACACACAGCCCGGCCAGCAGTGCGAGGACCAGCAGCCGGGCGGCCCTCATCCAGCCACCCGCTCCTCGGTCACGGTCGTGGGCGGGTGGAAGGGACACCCCACGACCGGGGTCTCGGCGAAGGTGCCGAGGGCGGTGACCTCGTAGCCGTTGGGATAACAGCGGTAGTTGCTCATGTCGCGGGTCCACTTGGGCTTCGAGCGTGCCGGCAGCAGCGCGATCACCCGAGACCGCAGTCGCATCAGGCCGTGGAAGACCCTCGTCTCCAGGGCGGTCGGTGTCGGGTAGCGGAACGCCTTGCGCAACGGCTCGTCCATGAGCGCGTACGAGAAGCGGCGCATCAACCACCTCGGCAGATACCGGTTGGGCCTGAACGTGAGGAACAGTCCCAGGGTCGCCTCGGCGACCTCACGCGCCCTCGGGTCGTACGCGAAGTGCTCGGCCTCGTAGTCGTCGAGGAGTCGGTCGAACCCGTCGTAGTCACTCGGCAGGTCCTTGATGCCCATGTGCCTGCCGAGGTCGAGGTAGTAGTTGACGCTGGCGCGCAGCTCGACATCGCTGAGCGGGCGGTAACTCCACTGCTCGTGCCACCGCTTCGGCATCACCACGAAGGTGGCGAGCACGTAGCGCATGTCGTCGTTGCTGATGTCGTAGCGCGCGTGCATCTGGTTGATCCGCCGGACCGCCGCGCGACCCCGGCCCTGCGGATCCTCGAGCCCGTGCTCGAGCACCTCCTCGAGCAGCAGACCGGTGTCGTCGTAGCGCTTCTGCACCCGCTCGGTGAACTGTCCCGTGTCGTGCAGCAGCACCCCGACCGACGGCACGGCATAGGTGCGGAAGAGCGCGAATGAGAGCGCCTGCAGGGTGTCCCACGGGAACTCGTACGCCGAGAGGTTCGCGGCGATCTCCCGGAAGTCCGTCTCCGGGTCGAGCCGGTCGTGCAACCGCCGCCAATGATCGCGCCTCAACATGCGGGTCACGATAGTCAGTGCGCCCCACGCAGGAACGCCTCGAGGATCGGACCGGCCACACCGGCACCCGTGTGCCCCTTGTCGACGAACACCGCCACGGCCAGATCGCCTTGACCCGCGACCATCCAGGCGTGGGTGGGCAGCGGCGGGGTGGTGCCGAACTCGGCGGTGCCGGTCTTCGCGATCACCGGCGCACCCGGCACGTCCAGGAGGCCATGGCCGGTGCCCGTCGGCTCGGTGACGACGGCACGCAGCATCGTGCGCAGCGTCTTCGCCTCGCTGCTGGTCAACGGCTTCGAGGGGTCAGCGGTGGCAGTGTGCCCCGCAACCAGATGCGGGACAACCGCATGGCCGGCGAGGACCGACGCCATCACCGTCGCGACCGCCATCGGCGAGGCGAGCACCTTGCCCTGGCCGATCATGTCGGCCGCGTGCTCGACCTCGGACCCCGGCGACGGGATCTGCCCGAAGTACGCCGGGAAGCCGACGTCGTGGTCGTCACCGAAGCCCAGCGCAGCGGCCGCCTGTTGCAGATCCTGCCCACTGACCCGCGACTGCTGCGAGACGAAGGCGGTGTTGCACGAGTTCGCGAGCGCATCCGTGAGGGTGATCCGGCCGACCTTGCCCGAGGGGTATTCGGAGTCGTTGGTGAACTTCTTCCCGCTCACGCTGAGGCTGGTCGTGCACGGCACGGTCGAGGCGGGCGTGAGCCCGGATCGCAGCAGGGCAAGGGAATCGATGATCTTGAAGGTCGATCCGGGGGCGTACCGGCCGTAGGTGGCAGTGTCGTACCCCTTGGACCCGGGTCCGCTCGCGGCGGCCACGATCGCGCCGGTCGAGGGCTTGATGGCGACCAGCGCACTCGCCGGCGCGGTGTCGGCGAGGACGTGCTCGGCGAGCAGTTGCAGGCGCGGCACCAAGGTGAGGGAGAGCGGCTTGCCGGACACCGCCGGTTTGGTGAAGAGGGTCTTGTCGGTGCCGTCACTGCCGACCCTGGTCACGGTGACGCCGGGCGTCCCGGCCAGGGCGGCGTCGTAGCGCTCCTGCAACCCGGAGAGGCCGACCTCGTCGCCGGCCTGCACTCGGCCCTTGCTCGCCTTGACGATCTCCGCGGTCGCCTGGCCGACGGAGCCCAGCAACGGCGCGGCGAACTCCTTGGTGGGGGCCAGCGGCAGGGTCCCGTCGATCGCGACGGCGCCGTGGATCTTCGAATAGCCGGCCTCGACGGAGGCGGGCACATCATCGTCACGGAAGGTGATCGCGGGCACGAACGCCTTGTCGCCCGAGGCCTTGACGAGCTTGACGTACGGCTTGACGTCGATGCCGACCAGCGTCGCGAGTGAACGTGCGGAGTCGAGCTGTTGCGCGACCGGTGTCTTCGTCTTGTCGATGCCGAGGCGCACCACCGGGCGGGGCTTCACGATCGCAGCCCCGTCGGCATCGCGGATCGCTCCGCGCTTCGCCTGGGTGCGCGACCATCTCAGCCGATCTCCGTCGGTCAGTCCCGTCGCGACGTCCGTCGGCGACCAGGTCGCCTTCCATGCATCACCCGACTTGGTGAGCGCGAGCGTTGTGTCGTAGCGCCATTCGACCCCGTCCGCGGTCCAGGTCCAGTCCAGCGTCGCGCTCGCCGTGTCGTCGTGACTGTCGATGTCGCCGACGTGCACGTGCGGTTCTGCCGGCGCCATCGCCTCCACGATCGACGTGTACGCGGTCTTCCCTGACTTCGGTTGCGTCCACACCGATGCGCTGAACGTGCCGTCAGCGAGTTCGGCGGCCGCCTTCTCGGCGACTGGCTTCGCGTCCGGCCCGTGGGAGAAGAGGCTGCACCCCGAGAGCACCACCATCGCGGCACAGCCGCTCGCGGTGGTGGCGAGCAACCGGCGGGTCACTGCTTGAGTGCTGCTTCGATGTCGCCGGCGATCTTGGCCGGCACGGTCTTGGGGGCGTAGCGGGCGAGCACCCTGCCGTCACGGCCGATCAGGAATTTCGTGAAGTTCCACTTGATCGCGTCGCCGAGCACGCCGCCCTTCTCGGTGCGCAGCCACTTGTAGAGCGGGTGGGCGTCCTCGCCGTTGACGTCGATCTTCTCGAACATCGGGAACTGCACGCCGTACTTCTGGTCGCAGAAGGCACCGATCTGCTCGGAGTCGCCGGGCTCCTGCCCCATGAACTGGTTGCACGGGAAGCCGAGCACGACGAGACCCTGGTCGACGTACGTCTCGTACAACTTCTCGAGGCCTTCGTACTGCGGGGTGAAGCCGCACTTGGAGGCGGTGTTGACCACGAGTACGACCTTCCCGGCGTACGTCGAGAGCGCCTGCTCAGCCCCGGAGAGCGTGGTCGCGGTGAAGTCGGAGAGCGTCTGATCCGTCATGTGCCCAGCGTAGGGGCACGGGCCAGCGTTCAGACCGTGATGATTTCCAGCGTCGGGTCGAGTGCCCGCAGATCGTCCGGGTCACTCGTGACGACAGTCGTGCCGGCCCGGCGCGCACAGATCGCGACATGCGCATCGGCGATGTCCGCCGTGCGGCTGGTGGCGAGGAGTCTGCCCACGTGGACCGCGTCCTCCCGGCCGAGCGGGATCACCGCCGTCCTCGGCTGACGGATCAGACGGGACAGTCGTGCTTGCCGGGCTGGGTCGCGAATCGCTTGGGCGAGGGCGCTCCCGGGAACGACGACGACGTCGCCTCGCTCACTCGCCCGTGCCAGGAGCAGAAGCACACGCCGCTCGGCCCGATCCAGGCCGATCAGAGGCCCGGCATCGAGCGTGACCCCTCCAGTCACGCCGCCCCCGCCGCTCGCCCGAGAGCCTCATCGGCCCACGCTCGCTCGTCGGCGGTCATCGGACCACCCGTCTCCTCCAAGGCTGCGGCGAGCATCGCGTCCCACCCGGCGACATCGTCCAACGAGATCTGCACAGCGTGCTGCACGAACCCCGACACGGTGTCTGCCTTCCCATCCGCGACCAGCACCTTGATCGCCTCCACGGCTGCGCGAGGAAGGGTGACAGTCACCTTCTGCATCTTCGCCATACCAATCACCATACTGGGCGGAGCCGACTATCGCGCGTACGCCGTCGCCTCCGTCGCCTTCGCGCTGAGCCAGACACGTACGCCGGGGGCGAGCCCGAGCTCGGCGACAGAGGCCGGGGTGACGTCGACGAGTGCGTCCGGTTCCCCGGTCACATGGAGGCGGACGCGATCACCGAGGACCTCCATCCGGTCGACGGTGGCGGGCCAGACGTTGCGGTGGCTGGCTCCTTCGGGGCGGGCGAGATGGACGGTGATCGCGCTGGGGCGCAGCGACACCAACACGGCACCGGTCCCGGGCCGGTCCGCGACGTCCAGCCGGCCGCCTCCCGACAGGACGACACCGTCCGGGCCTGCGTTCCCGGCATACAGGTTGAGCCCCATGAGGCGGGCGACGTAGGGCGTCGCGGGGCGCGACGCGATCTCCGCGGGCGTGCCCGTCTGCACGACACGGCCCTGCTCCAGCACGACCAGACGGTCGGTCATCACCAGGGCCTCGACCGGATCGTGGGTCACCAGGATCGTCGGGATGCTCAGCCCGGCCAGGTGCCGTCCCAGCTCGGCGCGCACCGAGATCCGCGCGTCCGCGTCGAGGGCCGCGGTGGGCTCGTCGAGGAGCAGGACCTCGGGCTCCTGCGCGAGCGCACGTGCGAGCGCGACCCGTTGGGACTGACCGCCGGACAGTTGGGCCGGCCGGCGACCGGCGAGGTCGGCGATGTCGAGGCGGCCCAACCACTCCTGGGCCGCTGCGCGCGCGGGGCGTCGCCTCACCCCGGCCGCGCGCGGCCCGTACGCGACGTTGTCGAGGACCGTCAGATGGGGGAAGAGCCGGTGGTCCTGGAAGACGAGCGCGACCCGTCGCTCCTCGGCCGGGATCGCGCGCGATCCCTCGGCGAGCAGCCTCGACCCGGACCGGATCGATCCCGACCCGATCGGCACGAGTCCCGCGATGGCCCGAAGCAGGGTCGACTTCCCCGAGCCGTTCGGGCCGACGACCCCCAGCCGCTCGCCAGGTGCCACCCCGAGAGCGACGTCGAGGACGAACTCCCCTCGTCTGACGACCGCCGCCACGTCGAGCGTCATCGCGACCCGCCCGAAGCCGTGTCGGACGTGCGATCCCCGGCGTACCACCAGCGCTCGCGCAGGAGCAGTAGCACCGCGACCGAGACGATGAGCATCACCAGCGCCAGCGCGGTGCCCGCACGCGGGTCGTCGACCATCGTGAGGTAGATCGCGATCGGCATCGTCCGGGTGGAGCCCGCGAAGCTGCCGGCGAAGGTGATCGTCGCGCCGAACTCACCGAGTGCGCGCGCCCAGCACAGGACCGTGCCGGCGAGCAGCGAGGGGCGTACGAGTGGGAGCGTGACCGTCCAGAACGTACGCAAACGCGACGCGCCCAGCGTGGCCGCCGCCTCGTCATAACCCTGGTCGGCCGCACGCAGCGCACCCTCGACGGTGATGATCAGGAACGGCATCGCCACGAACGCCTCGGCCATCACGACCGCAAAGGTCGTGAACGGGATGGTGATCCCGAACCACAGGTCGAGGTAGCGCCCGACCAGACCGACCCTGCCGAAGGCGTAGAGCAGCGCCACGCCACCCACCACCGGAGGCATCACCAGGGGCAACGTGACCAGGGCGCGCAGCAACGAGTGGCCCGGCAGTCGTCGCCGGGCGAGCACCCAGGCGAGCGGCACGCCCAGGACCAGCGCGACGGCGGTCGCGGAGGTGGCGGTCAGCAGCGACAGCCGTAGCGCCTGGCCGACCTCCGCCTCTTGCAGGAGCGATCCGAGGTCGCGCCACGGGCTGCGTACGACGAGGGAGACCAGCGGCAGGACGAGGAACAGCGTCGCGACGACCGCGGGGATCGCCAGGACGAGAGGGGTGCGGTCGCGGGAGCGCCCGACCTCACGCAGGGCCGGCGAAGCCATTCGCAGCCAGGACCTTCTGCCCCGCCGCACCGGTCACCAGCGCCTCGAACTCCTTGGCCAGGTCGGTGTGGTCGGAGTCCTTGACCACCGAGATCGGATAGGTCGTCACCGCGTTGACCGCGTTGGGGATCGTGATGCCCTTGACCGAGTCGCCGGCGGTCTTCACGTCGCTGACGTAGACGATGCCGGCGTCGACCTCACCGAGGCTGACCTTGGTGAGCACCGACTTCACGTCGACCTCCTCGGTCACCGGGTGCACCTTCAGCTTGGCGTTGGCGAAGACGGTGGCGGCCACGGTCCCGCACGGCACCTCGGCCTGGCAGACGGCCAGCTTGACACCCTTCCGGGTCAGGTCGGCCAGCTTCGTGATGTGACCCGGGTTCTTCGCGGGGACGGCGATCTCCATGGTGTTGGTGGCGAAGTTCTTACGCCCGGTCACCTTGGAGGCGACGAGGTCCATCGTCTTGGTGCTCGCCGTGGCGAAGACGTCGGCCGGCGCGCCCTGGTCGACCTGCGAGGCGAGCACGTCGCTCGCCCCGAAGCTGAAGTCGACCTTGACGTGCGGGTGGTCCTTCTCGAACTGCTGGCCCAGCGTCGTGAAGCTCTCCTTGAGCGACGCCGCGGCGAAGACGTGGAGCGTCGTGGTCTTGGATCCGCCACAGGCGGTGAGGGCCGGCATCAGGACGATGGCGAGGGCGCTCAACAGGGCAGCTGACTTCTTCACGGGACCTCCACGACGACGTTGGTTGATTTGATGACGGCGATGCCGAGCACTCCGGGTTCGAGGCCGAGATCGTCGGCTGCCTCCCGGCTCATCAGCGACACCACCCGGTGCGGTCCGCACTGCATCTCGACCTGGGCCATCACGGTGTCGCGGGTGACCTCGGTGACCAGGCCGGTGAAGCGGTTGCGCGCGGACTGGTGCGAGCCGCGCTCGGCGCTCGCAGACTCCTGGGCCCGCTGACGCGCGAACGCGGCGAGCTCAGCACCGTCGACGACCTGACGCCCGGCGTACGTGCTGGTGCTCAGCCGGCCGCCGTCGATCCACCGACGCACGGTGTCGTCGCTGACGCCGAGCAGGTCGGCTGCCTCGCGGATGCGGTACGACGGCATGCGCCCACTCTACGCATATGCGGCCCGAAAGCCTTTGTCAGCCCGCAGATGCGGAGGTCCACTGCTCGGGGCGTCGCAGCCACGGTGCCAGGCGGGTGCTCGGATCGCCCGTCGTCGACCCGAGCTGGGCCAGGGTCACGAAGAGCGCGTCACCCAGATCCGCGCCGCGTACGTCGGCACCGCGCAGGTCCGCGCCGAGGAGGTCGGCCCCCGTGAGGTCGAGCCCCCGCAGGTCCGCTCCGAGCAGGGTGGCCCCGCGCAGGTCGGCGCGGCGCAGGTCGCGAGCACGCAGATCGTGGCCGGCGAGGTCGGCGTAGGACAGGTCGGCTCCGGCGGGCTTCCTGATCCGTGCGCTCGCCGACCCCAGGTGCTGGCCGACCTCGTCGTGCAGCGCGTCGATGTCGATGCCGAGGAGACCCTCGGCATCGATCTCCCGGAGGGAACCGATCCGCTCGGAAAGCGCTGAAGTCGGCACATCGGGCATCCGCCGGGCGACCTCGCCGAGGTGGTGCAGCATCTCGTTGAGCAGCCTCATCACCGTGAGCACCGCACCCATCTCACCGACGTCCGCGGTGCCGTCGCGCCACGACCGCCCGGCGTACGTCTGCTGGGTGACGATCTGGCCGGCACCGAAACAGTCGAAGGCGACGCAGCCGGGCCAACCCGTCTCGCGCAACCGGTCATGGATGCCGCATCGGTCGTCGTCGAGCAGGTTGACGCAGGGCACGCCGCCGTGCTTGTCGGCCGCGAAGCCACCCGCTCTGCGGTAGGGCAGCAGAACGCAACACAGCGCTTCGCAATGCGCGCAGTCGGCGCGCAGATCGGCGATCTCGATGGCCGTCATGGCGCAGATGTCTCGTCCCCGTCGACGGGGATGCCGTCGGGTGCCTCGGCCATGCGTCGACCGTAGATGATCAGCGCACGATGAGGCAGCGCAGGATCAAGAACACGCAGAAGAGCATCAGCAGATTCATCACTCGGCCCCTTTCGAACCAATGCCGGTCCGGCGATCGTGCGACCCGGGGCCGACACATTGCGCCGCTCGGGTCACATCTGCGGACCCAGCCACGTCGAAGGGGTGACGGCACCCGAACGGGCAGGATGTGACCACGATGGACGAGACGACCCAACTCTTCGAGGACAACCGCACCCACCTGCGCGCGGTGGCGTACCGGCTGCTCGGGTCGGTGCACGAGGCCGACGACGCCGTCCAGGAGACCTGGCTACGCCTCGAGCGCACGGATGTCTCGGAGGTGGAGAATCTCCCCGCCTGGCTGACCACGGTCGTCTCCCGGATCTGCCTCGACCAGTTGCGCTCGCGTACGGCACGCCGCGAGGACCTCGATGCCGAGCCCGACAACGGCGAAGCGACCCCGCCGGACCCGGCTGCGGAGGCTGAGACCGCCGACGCGGTGGGCCGAGCGCTCATGGTCGTCCTCGACACCCTCGGCCCTGCTGAACGGCTGGCGTTCTGCCTGCACGACCTGTTCGGGATGTCCTTCGACGAGATCGCGCCGCTGCTCGGCCGCAGCAGCACCGCCTGCAGACAACTCGCCAGCCGCGCCCGCCGACGCGTACGCGGTCAGAGCGAGGACGTCGAGGTCGATCGTGCCCGTCAGCACGAGGTCGTCGAGGCCTTCATGCGCGCCTCCCGCGAGGGGGAGTTCGACCAACTGCTCGCCCTGCTGCATCCCGACGCCGCCGTGAGCGCCGACGCGGCTGCCGCTGCGATGGGCACCCCGAGCTCGATCACCGGTAAGCAGGCGGTCGCGGAGTTCTTCTCCGGCAGGGCGAAGGCCGCACGCTTGGGCACCCTCGACGGGTTCACCGCCGCCACCTGGTCCCACCGCGGCGAGCTCAAGGTGGTCTTCGCCTTCACCGTCGAGGACGGCCTGGTCCGCGAGATCGAGTTCCTCGCCGACGTCGCCCCCCTCGACGTCGGGGCGTCCCGGCCGATCCGCTGAACCGCTGGCACCGGGCGGCCCGGAGGGCCGCCAGCACGCGGGCCGGGCGCGGCCCTCCGTACGGCCCAACTCAACGCGCACTTTCGCGCAACTGAACGGGTTTTGGGCGGAAGTGAACTAGTTGACGAGGGGCGAGAGGTAGCGCTTCGCGTAGTCGCGGACGGCGTGTTCGTCGGTGAGGTCCAGGTGGCCGTCGGGGTTCATGAGGTACGTGCTGGCCAGCCGGAGCAGGGTCTCGGCGGCGAGCGCCAACTCGTCGACGGGCATGGTCGCCCCGGAGCGCCGCAGGGTCTGAGCGATCCGATCGCTCTGCGCGAGGATCACGTGGTCGCCGTCGACGATGCCGGTGATGACCTCGGGCTCACTCTGCGCGAGCCGACCGAGCACCGGGATGTCGCGCATGATCCGCAGGCCACGGGTGAAGCACTCGATGACCGCCTCCTGGGGCGGCAGATCCACGGCGACGTCCTCCAGGTCCGCGAGGAAGGCGTCCACCTCCCGCATCACCACGGCCGCGAGCAGATCGTCCTTGTTGGCGTACCGGCGGTAGAGCGTGCTGCGGCTGACCCCCGCCGCTGCGGCGATGTCGTCGACGTTCGCGCGGCGGGCGCCGTACTGCTCGAAGACCGCCTTCGCGGCGTCGAGGATCCGGTCGCTCACAGTCGTTCCAACCGCACCGGGAGCCCGTCGCGCGGCACCGGCAGGGCCACCATGTCGATCGGCATCTCGTAGCCGGCGGGCACGCTCCACCGGTACGTCCGCAGCAGTTCGTGGAAGATCGCGCGCACCTGCATCCCGGCGAAATACATCCCGATGCACTTGTGCACGCCGCCGCCGAACGGCTCGAACGCGAGCCGGTGCACCTTGTCCTCGTGCCGTTCGGAGGAGAAGCGCTCGGGATCGAAGCGATACGGGTCCGGCCAGAACTCGGGCATGTAGTGGTTCTGATAGGGCGAGAGCCCGACGAACGCCCCCTCGGGGATGCGGTACCCGTCGAGCACGGTCTCTCGGGTGGCCACCCGCGGGATCGACGGCACGGGCGCGAGCAGGCGCAAGGACTCCTTCATCACCAGGTCCAGGTCGGTCAGGCCGAGCTGGGCGTCGTAGTCCATCTCGGGGCCCGCCTCGATCGACGCGGTACGGCAGCGCTCCTGCCACTCGGGACTGCGTGCGAGCTGGTTGGCCATCGAGGTCATCGTGATGGTCGTCGTGTCGTGCGCGGCCATCAGCAGGAAGATCATGTGGTTGACGACGTCATCGTCGGTGAACTCGTCGCCGGTCTCGCTCTGGGCGATGCACAACTGTGCGAACAGGTCGTCGCCACCCTTGCGCCGCTTCTCCGGCAGCGCGCCGTAGAAGAACTCCTCGAGCACCTTGCGGGCGGCCAGCCCGCGCGCCCAGCCACCGCCCGGCACCGGCCTGCGGATGATCGAGGTGCCGGCGCGTACCGCGTCGATGAAGGCTTTGTTGATCCGGCGTTGCTCCGCGAGACTCAGCTCGACCCCGACGAACGCCTCGAGGGCCAGGTCGAGGGTGAGTTCCTTGAACATCCGATAGAGGTGCGGATCCCCAACCTCACCCCAGTCGGCGATGCCGCTGCGGATGTGTGGTTGGAGCATCGCGTGGTAGCGGTGCAGGGCCTCGTTGCTGAAGGCGGCCTGCATGATCCGCCGATGATGGTGGTGCTCCTCGAAGTCGAGCAACATCAGCCCGCGGTTGAAGAACGGCCCGATGAAGTGTGACCACGCCGGCCCGCTGGCGAAGACCTTCTCGCGGTTGACGAACAGCGCCTCGGCGGCATCCGGTCCGCTCACCATGTACATCTCGGTGCCGAGCACCTTCATCGTGTAGACGCTGCCGTAGTTGGCCTTGAGCCAGTCGGCGTGCCCGAGGGGATCGCGGCGCAGCCGGAGCAGATGCACCAGCCCGAACCGCGGTCCGACCGGATCCTTGGCATCGGCGACCGGCCCGGCCACGGTGGCGGTCCTTGCAGAACTGGTCACGTCGGTCATGGCACCTCCGCTGGTGCGATCAATCTGAGATGTTGAAACAAATCCATGTCAATGTATCATCTCCGCATGACCCAGGCCATGGACCAGACCGATCCGAGCGTGACCGAGGCGGATCTGCTGCCGCCCGGCGGACTGCCCCTCGGCCCGGACTCGTTGACCTGGGAGCTCTTCGGCGACGTCCGGATGCTGCTCCAGGGGCCGCGCGCCGCCGTCCTCCAGAACATGCTCCCCTCGCTCGGTCAGGGCGTGGAGGAGCACTCGGTCTGGTTCCGCGACACCATCAACCGGCTCCAGCGCAGCATCCCGCCGATCTTTCGGACGGTCTACGGCGTCGACCCGACCACCACCGGTCACGAGGTGCGCGACTTCCACAAGCACATCAAGGGCAAGCTCCCCGACACCGGCCGGCCCTACCACGCCCTCAACCCGCACACGTACTACTGGGCGCACGCCTGCTTCGTCGATTCCATGATCACCGCAACGCGGACCTTCATCCGTGAGTTGTCGCCGGGCGAGCTCGACCAGATCATCGGCGAACACGTCACCTGGTACGACCGCTACGGCGTCTCCGAGCCGGACATCGTCGACGGCGGCATCCCCCGCACGTGGGCCGAGTTCGACGCCTACTTCCAGCACATGCTCGATGACGAGCTGGTCAGGCATCGCACCGCGGCGTACGGGTTGGGCTACACCACCAAGGGCTGGCCGAAGCCGAAGAATCTCAATCCCCTTGTGTGGAAGGTGATTCGTCCCCCTCTCAACGCAGTCAGCGCGTCCATCTCGATCGGTGGCATGCCTCCCCAGGGTCGCGAGATCCTCGCCCTGCCGTGGGACGCCGAGCGCGAGCGCCGCTACCGGCGGTTCGCCGCGGTCGTACGCGCACTCGATCCGATCTTCAGGCGGCTGCCACGGCGACTGCGGATGGCGACCATCCCCGCCCGTGCGTACGCCCGCGAGGCCGGCCGATGAGCGTCGGCCGGCCCGACCGCGTCGATGACGCCTACGTCGCGGCGCTGTGCCGGTGGGTGGCCGCCTCCGGTGCCGAGACGGCCGCCGCGACCGCGCCGTTCACCGGAGATCCGCTTCCCGAGATCCCCCAGTCGAGCGCGACCGACGTCGCCGAGGCAGCCGCCCGTGGCCGAGTCGCCCAGGAGGCCTGGGCGGCACGACCGATCTCCGAGCGCGCTGCGATCCTGGTCCGCTTCGCCCAGCTCGTCCTCAAGGACCGCGATCGCCTGATCGACGTCGTGCAGTGGGAGACCGGCAAGTCCCGGGTGCACGCGACCATCGAGTTGCTCGGCCTGCCCGCCGTCACCGCGCACTACGCGAGTAACGCCGCCTCCTACCTCGGCGAGCACAAGGCTGCCTCCGGCACCCCGGGAGTGGTCCGCGCGCGCGTGGCCCACCGCCCCAAGGGCCTGATCGGCGTCATCGCGCCCTGGAACTATCCGCTCTTCCTCGCCGTCGGCGACGTCATCCCCGCGCTCATCGCCGGCAACGCCGTGATCAGCAAGGCCGACTCGCAGGCGCCGCTGTCGCTGCTGGCCGCGCGGGCACTCGCCGAGGACGCGGGACTGCCCGACGACGTCTGGCAGGTCGTCGCCGGACGCGGCTCCCGGATCGGACCTGCACTCATCGAGCACGTCGACCACCTCGCCTTCACCGGCTCCACCGAGACCGGGCGGGCCCTCGCCGCCGAGTGCGGACGCCGCCTGATCGGCGCCTCGATGGAGCTCGGCGGCAAGAACCCGATGATCGTGCGCGCCGACGCCGACATCGACGCCGCGGTCACCGGCGCCGTCCAGGCGTGCTTCTCCAATGCCGGGCAGGTGTGCATCGGCATCGAGCGCATCTACGTCCACGAGTCGCGCTTCGACGAGTTCGTCGCAGCTCTCGGCGGGGCGACCCAGAAGATCACGCTCGGGGCGTCGTACGACTTCACCCACGAGATGGGCTCGCTCACCTCGGCCGAACAGCTCGAGGTCACCCGCGCCCACATCGAGGACGCCGTCGCCAAGGGCGCACGCGTCGTGGCAGGGGGCAAGGCGCGGCCGGACCTCGGTCCGTACTTCCACGAGCCGACGGTTCTCGTCGACGTCACCCCGGAGATGGAGCTGTTCGCCGCCGAGACCTTCGGGCCGGTCGTGTCGGTCTACCCGGTCGTCGACGACGAGGACGCGATCACCCGCGCCAACGAGACCGAGTACGGCCTCTCCGCGAGCATCTGGTCGCGCGACCTCGATGCGGCCCAGGCGATGGCCGACCGGGTGCAGGCCGGCTCGGTGAACATCAACGACGGGTACGTCGCCGCGATCGCCTCGGTGGCCGCGCCGATGGGCGGCATGAAGGCCAGCGGCACCGGCCGTCGGCACGGCCCGGACGGCATCCTGCGCTACACCGAGGCGCAGACGATCGCGGCGCAGAAGCGCCCGACCCCCTATCCGGCGCGCCCCAAGGCGTTCTTCGCCGCCGGGACCGCCATGCTCAAGGCACAACTCGCTGCCGCGAAGATCCGCAACCGGAGGAGCTCCTCGTGACTGGTCAACTGCAGGACAAGGTCATCGCCGTCACCGGCGGTGCCCAGGGAATTGGTGCGGCGACGGCGAACGCCCTTGCCGCGCAGGGCGCGAAGGTGGTCATCGGCGACCTCGACGTCGACCTGGCCAAGAAGAGCGCCGAGGCGTACGACGGCCTGGCGCTCCCCCTCGACGTCACCTCCCGCGAGTCGTTCACCGGCTTCCTCGACGCGGTCGTCAAGGAGCACGGTCGTCTCGACGGGCTCGTCAACAACGCCGGCTTCATGGTGCTCGGGCGGGTCCTCGAGACGTCCCTCGAGCACCAGCTCGCGCAGATCGACGTGAATCTGGTCGGGCTGATCGTCGGCTGCTACGAAGGTGCCACCCGGATGCAACCGGGCGGCCGGATCGTCAACATCGCCTCCGTTGCCGGTCGAGTGCCGATCCCGGGTTCGGCTGTCTACAACGCCACCAAGGCCGGGGTGCTCGGGTTCAGCGAGTCCCTCGACGCCGAGCTGCGGCCGCGCGACATCCGAGTCTCCTGCGTGCTGCCGTCCTTCACCAACACCCACCTCATCGACGGCACCACCGCGACCGGCATGACCAAGCCGATCGAGCCCACCGAGGTCGCCGACGCCGTGGTCGCCTCCTTCATCAAGCCGAAGCTGTTCCGGGTGCGCCCGCGCCTGGTCGCCTACTCCGCCGCCCACTGGAGCAGCACCCACTCCGCGCTGAAGCCCACGATGCGCAAGCTCCTCGGCCTCGACACCATCTTCGCCGAGCACGACCACGCCGCCCGCGCCTCGTACGACGAGCGCACCGGCGGCTGAAATCGGATAGTGCGACACATCCCGTACGACAAATCGGACAGAAGTGGTACGAGATGTGTCGCACTATCCCGCGTTGCGCGTCTGCGAAGTCCTCAGAGGTCGTGCTTGCGGGCGACGATCTGCTCGATGACCTCGCGGGGGGCGAGGCGGCGCAGGGCGAAGACGAGGGGCGCGTTGCTGCCGACGGCGTAGAGACGCTTGGGTTTGTCGGCCTCGATCGCACTGACGATGGTGGCAGCCACCTTGTCCGCGGAGATGCCGGAGTGCTCGTTGCGGTCCAGTGCGGCGACCATCGTCTCGAAACGCTCGCGGTACGGCGAGTCGTCGCCGATGTACTTGGTGCGCCGCTCACTGATCCCGGTGCTGATCGAGCCCGGCTCGACGGTGGTGATCTCGACCCCGAACGGTCGCACCTCCAACCGCGCTGAGTCCGCGAAGCCCTTGATCGCCGCCTTGCTGGCGACGTACGAGCCGCGGAAGGCGAGGGGGAAGCTGGCCAGCATCGAGCCAACGAACACCACCCGTCCGTACCCGGACTCGCGCATATGCGGAAGCAGCAGTTGGGTGAGCCTCACCTGGCCGAGCACGTTGAGCCGGAAGAGCCGCTCGAGGGCGTCGATCGGCAACTCCTCCAGCGGACCGTTCTGGCTCTCGCCGGCGTTGTTGACCAGCACATCGACCGGGCCCGCCTCGGCAGCCGCCGCCTCGATGGAGGAGTAGTCGTCGAGGTCGAGGGACAGGTACGTCACCCCCGCTACCGGATCTGCCACAGTGCCGGCGTTCCGGCTGGTGCCGAGCACCCGATAGCCCTTGTTCACCAAGAGCTCCGCGGTCGCCCGGCCGATGCCGGAGGAGGCGCCGGTGACGAGAGCAGTCCTCACGGTCGCCATCTCAAAGACTCCGCCCCAGCGCGCGGCCGGCGCGGAGGCCGGAGTGGATGCAGCCGCCGAGGAAGGTGCCCTCGAGTGCGTTGTAGCCGTGCACACCGCCACCGCCGAAACCGGCGACCTCGCCTGCGGCATAGAGGCCCTCGAAGACCGAGCCGTCGGGGTGCACGACCTGCGAGTCGAGGTTGGTCTCCAGGCCACCGAGCGTCTTGCGGGTCAGGATGTTCAGCCGTACGGCGATCAGCGGGCCATGTGCCGGGTCGAGGATCGCGTGCGGCTTGGCCACGCGGGTGATCTTGTCCGTGAGGTGGCGGCGGGCGTTGTGGATCGCCATCACCTGCGTGTCCTTGGTGTACTTGTTGCGCACCTGCCGGTCACGCTCGACGATCTGTCGCTCGATCTCGGCGGCATCGAGTTGGGGCCCCCGCGCGATCCCGTTCATCTTGGTGACCAGGTCGGCGATGTTGTCGGCGACGACGAAGTCCTCGCCGTGGTCGACGAAGGCCTGCACCGGGCCGGGCGCACCCTTGGCGAGCCGGCTCTTCACGAGCACCTTGCGGTCCTTGCCGGTGATGTCGGGGTTCTGCTCCGAGCCCGACAGCGCGAACTCCTTCTCGATGATCGCCTGGTTGAGCACGAACCACGTGTAGTCGTACCCCGAATGCCCGATGTGCCGCAGCGTCCCCAACGAGTCGAAGCCGGGGAAGCACGGCGCGGGCATCCGCTGCCCGGTCGCGTCGAACCACATCGACGAGGGGCCGGGGATGATCCGAATCGCGTGATCGGGCCAGATCGGGTCCCAGTTGTGGATGCCCTCGACGTAGTGCCACATCCGGTCGCGGTTGACGATGCTGGCACCGGCGGACTCACTGATGCCCAGCATCCGCCCGTCCACGTACGCGGGCACGCCGGGGATCATGTGCTGCGGCACCGGGCCGAGCCGCTCGACCGGCCAGTTCGCGCGGACGAGGTCGTGGTTGTGGCCGATGCCGCCACTGGTGACGACGACCGCCTGGGCGCGCAGCTCGAAGTCGCCGGCCACCTCACGAGACGAGGCGACCCCGCGGTCCTCGGTGGAGTCGACGAGCACGACTCCGCGGACGCCGACGCAGGCACC
>DASVMH010000345.1:0-6412 GCA_036384455.1 Marmoricola sp.
GCACACCACCGAGATCCCCGTCATCGACGTCGCGGGGCCGGGCAAGCGCGCCCGCAAGGAGCGGCGCAAGGACCACGAGCAGGGACAACGCAAGGCGCGACGCCGACGAGGGCGCGCGTCCGCTGAGGCAACGGCGACCGCGGATGTCGCCGAACCCGCAGTCCCGCCGGCCGCCCGCGAAGGTGCGGTCGCCAAGGTTCGTGGCTCACTCGGCAAGCGATCGATGCGCCGCAGCGCGATCAAGGCCGCCCGCCAGAAGCCGAAGCAGCCACGTCGCAAGCCTCGCCAGTGGCTCACCGACACCGGCCGGCACATCCGCCAGGGGTTGCGACGTGACGGCCAGGCGGGCCTGCTGCTCAGGGCGTCACACCCGATCCAGGCGCTCGTCCTCGGTGCGGTGATGGGCGGCCTCGCGCTGCTCAGCGACCGCACCTTCGGACAGGCGGTGATGACCGGGCTCGCGGTCCTCCTCGTCCAACTCGCCCTCGGTCTGCACAACGACGTCGCCGACCGACTCCTCGACGAGCGCGCGAAGCGGGCCAAGAAACCGATCGGGGCCGGGAGCCTGCCGAGCGGCAACGCCACGTACCTCGCGATCGTCCTCGTCATCATCTCGATCCCGGTCGCGCTGCAGAGCGGCACCACCGCCGGTGCCGCGCTGCTCGCGACGCTGCCGATCGGCTACATCCACAACCGGATCCTGCATCGCACGCTGATGTCGTTCGTCGGCTGGATGGTGACCTTCGCGCTCTACCCGGTGTTCCTCGCGTACGGCGGCTGGGGCGGTGGCCGGCACGGCGACGACCCGACGTGGCAGTTCATCGTGGTGTTCGCCCTCGTCGGGCTGTGCGCGCATCTCGCCACGAGCCTGCCCGATCTGGTCGTCGACAACGCCGCCGGCGTCAAGAGCATGCCGCTGCGGATCGCCCTCAAGGTCGGCGCGCCGCGCCTGCTGGTGATCACCGTGGTGCTGTCGGTGCTGGTGCTGGCCGCACTCATCGTGGTCGGCATCGATCCCGGCCTGCGGCAGTGGTGATCCCAGTGGCGCGTCCCACATGCCGCCCGAGGGGCGCGGGGCAGGTTCCGGGCGCTAGTCTGTGAGGCGCTTGTCGAGCGAGAGGAACCACCCCGGACATGTCGACCCTGCGTAGCCGTTTCGCTGCCGTAGCCATGCTGCTGCTCGTGCCCACCCTCGCCGCGTGCGGGTTCAACGAGCAGACCGATGCCATCTACCAGGCCTCGACCGGCACCAACGCTCGCAACGGCGACGTGTGGATCCTCAACGCCACCATCGTCTCGGCGACCGACGGCACCGGCACCTTCGCCGGCACCCTCGTCAACCAGACCGAGACCAAGACGGTCGGCCTGACCTCGGTGACCGACGCCGTCGGTGAGCCGGCCATCAAGGTCGGCCCGAGCGACAACGTCAACCTCGCGAGGTCCGGAGAGCTGCGGTTGAAGGGCGACGACATCGTGCCCGGCAAGTTCGTGGCACTGACATTCACCTTCGACAACGGCGAAACGACCACCTTCAAGGTTCCGGTCGTCGCCAACACCGACGACTACGCCGCGGTTCCCGTCGGGCCGACGAGCACGCCGACCCCGAACGCCGACAAGGTCGGCAAGACCGCGAAGAACAAGGGCAAGAAGGCCGCCAGCGGTTCGCCGTCGTCGACCGCTTCACCGTCCGCGGGCTGACCCGGCCGATGGCGCGCACGCTGATCCTGCTCCGCCACGGCGAGAGCGAATGGAACGCGAAGAACCTTTTCACCGGCTGGGTCGACGTCGCCCTGACCGACAAGGGTCGGGCCGAGGCGACCGCCGGCGGTCGACAGCTGGTCGAGGCGGGCCTGCTGCCCTCAGTGGTGCACACCTCACTGCTGCGCCGGGCGATCACGACCGCGTTCCTGGCCCTCGACGAGGCCGACCGGCACTGGATCCCCGTACGCCGCTCGTGGCGGCTCAACGAGCGCCACTACGGCGCCCTGCAGGGCAAGGACAAGAAGCAGACCCTCGACGAGTTCGGCGAGGAGCAGTTCATGCTGTGGCGGCGCTCGTTCGACGTGCCGCCCCCGCCGATCGACGACGCCGACGAGTTCTCCCAGTCCGGTGACGTGCGCTACGCCGACCTCGGCTCGTCGCTGCCTCGGACCGAGTGCCTCAAGGATGTGATCGCGCGCCTGCTTCCGTACTGGGAACAGACGATCCTGCCCGACTTCGAGCAACACGACACGGTGCTGATCGCCGCGCACGGCAACAGCCTGCGGGCGATCGTCAAGCACCTCGACCGGATCTCGGACGAGGACATCGCCGGACTCAACATCCCGACGGGCCAGCCGCTGGTCTACGACCTCGACGACGCCGGGATGCCGACCGGGCCGGGGCGTTACCTCGACCCCGACGCCGCTGCGGCCGCTGCCGCAGCCGTCGCGAACCAGGGTCGCTGAGCGCTTCCCCCTTATGTGGTGGGGGTGTTGGTGCTGCCGCGGGCAGTCCCTGCCCTTGTAGACAAGCTCTCCTGCTTGTGTACAAGCTCCAGAACGCTCCTCGAACGCACTTCCACCCCACCTACATGTACGCAAGGCGAAGTGCGGTCCCCCGGCGTCCTGACCCTTGTGCACAAGCAATAACCCCGCGTTACATGGCAGCTTGGCGGCGTACGACGTCCGAAAATCGCGTGTCCCCGACGGCATCGACTCCGTAGATTTCAGACGTGACGACCATCGAGCGGGCCGAGACGACCGCAGCGCAGCCGACGACCACGCGCTCGTGGCTCCCGTTCGCCGCGGTTGCCTTCACGCTGGTCACCTGGGCATCGGCGTTCGTCGCGATCCGTCACCTCGGCGAGGGCGTGCCGCCGGGATCGCTGAGCCTCGGCCGGCTGATCGTCGCGGTGATCGTGCTCGGCGCGATGGTGCTGGGCAAGTTCGGCCACATCCGGCTGCCCGCGCGGCGCAGTTGGCTGCTGATCGTCCTCGGCGGAGCCTCGTGGATCGGCATCTACAACCTGACCCTCAACGCGTCCGAGCGCCGCATCGACGCGGGTACCGCCGCCCTGATCGTCCAGGTCGGACCGATCCTGGTTGCCGTGCTCGCCACGGTCTTCCTCGGCGAGCGGCTGACCCGCTGGCTGGTGATCGGGCTGGTCATCGGCTTCGCCGGCGTCGCCGTGATCGCGCGCGCGACCTCCCACGGGAGCAACGGCGATCTCGGTGGCGTGCTGCTCGCCTTCGTGGCTGCGCTGACCTTCGCCGTCGGGGTGCTGAGCCAGAAGAAGCTGCTCGACAGCGGCCTGACCGCCCTGGAGATGACGTTCTGGTTCTACGTCGTGGGCCTGATCGTCTGCCTGCCGTGGAGCGGCCAACTCGTCGGTGTCGTCAAGGACGCCTCGACCTCCGACCTCGCCTGGATCGTCTATCTCGGCGTGGTCCCCTCAGCGATCGCGTTCACCACGTGGGCGTACGCCCTCTCGCGCGCCAACGCCGGTCGGTTCGCGCTGACCACCTTCCTGGTGCCCTTCATCACCGCGTTGATGGCATGGCTGGTGCTCGACGAGGTGCCGCCGGCGCTCGCCTTCGTGGGCGGGGCACTGTGCATCGGCGGGGTCCTGCTCACCCGGCGCACCGATCCGATCCCGGCTGAGCCGGGCACCCCCGGCGGGGACGAGACCCTCTAGTCCCGCGGACGCAGCGCCTCGAACGCCTCCAGGTTGCGGGTGGACTCCCCGCGCGAGAGCCGCCACTCCCATTCCTTGCGGATCGACGAGGCGAAGCCCAGCTCGATCAGGGAGTTGAAGGACTCGTCGGCATAGCTGAGCACGGCGCCGAGCAGGCGGTCTATCTCGTCGGCCTCGATCGCCCCGAGCGGGAGGCGGGCGTCGAGGAAGATGTCGCCCATCGCGTCGAGCCCGAAGGCGACGCCGTACATCCGCATGTTGCGTTCGAGCATCCAGCGGTAGACGGCCTCGAAGTTCTCGTCGGGCCTCCGGCAGACGAAGGCGTGCACGCCGAGGGAGTGCGGGCCGACGTCGAGGCGTACGGGCGTCTGCAGCTTGCGCTCGCCCGGCAGGACGACGTTGAAGGTGTCGCCGTCCTGTTCGAAGTCGATCTCACCGGCGTCGAGCGCGGCGCGTACGACCTCGACGAGCTCCGTGTGCGTCCTCATCTGCGGGCCAGCTCCCGCGCCCGGTCGTAGACGGCAAAGGTCGCCTCGGCGGTGCGGTCCCAGCCGAAGGAGGCGGCGTGGCGTACGGCCCCGGCGCTCAACCGCTCGCGCAGGGCTGGGTCGTCGAGGATGCGCGTGATCGCGTCGGCGTAGTCGCACGGATGGTGGCCCTCGACGAGCAACCCCGACCGACCGTCAGCGACCGCGGTGGGCAGGCCGCCGACGGAAGCCGCGACGACGGGTACGCCCGCGGCCTGCGCCTCGAGGGCGACCAGCCCGAACGACTCGTTGTACGACGGGACGCAGACCAGCGTGCTGGCGGCGTACCACCGCGCCAACTCCTCGCGCGGCACCGGCGGCACGAAGGTGACCTGCCCGGCGATGCCGAGGTCGCGGGCGAGCTGGGAGAGGGCCTCGGGGTGTTCGAGGCCGCTGCCCGACGGGCCGCCGACGACGACGACGCGCAGCCGGTCACGGCGGGCGGGGTCGCGGCGGATCAGCTCGGCCGCCGCCTTGAGCAGGATGTCGGGGGCCTTGAGCGGCTGGATGCGTCCGACGAAGAGCAGGATCTCGGCATCCTCGGGCAGACCGAGATCGCGTCTGACCTCGCGCTGCGGGCGCGGGCTGAAGGCGTCGAGATCGACACCCGGGTGGATCACCTCCACGCGAGCCGGATCGGCGTCGTAGTGGTTGATCAGCTCTTTGGCCTCGTCGTCGGTGTTGGCGACGAGCATGTCGGCGGCCGCGACCACCTGCTCCTCGCCGATGATGCGCGCTGCCGGCTCGGGCACGTCGCCCTCGGCGAGGAGGGCGTTCTTGACCTTCGCCATCGTATGCATCGAGTGCACCAGCGGGACGCCCCAACGGTCGCGGGCCAGTGCCCCGACCTGGCCGGAGAGCCAGTAGTGCGAGTGCACGATGTCGTAGTGACCCGGGTCGAAGCCCGCCTCCGTACGCAGGACCTCGCGGGCGAAGACGCACAGCTGTCCCGGCAGCTCACCCTTGGTGAGGCCCTCGAAAGGGCCGGCGACGATGTGATGGACGTTGACCCCGTCGGTCAGGGGCGCGATCTCCTCGAGTTCCGACGACGTCGCGCGCGTGAAGACGTCGACCTCGATGCCCTTCGCGGCAAGCTCTCGCGCGACTTCGGTGACGTAGACGTTCATGCCGCCGGCGTCGCCGGTGCCGGGCTGATCGAGGGGAGAGGTGTGCAGGCTGATCATTGCGATGCGGCGCACGCGACCACCTCCTCCATCTGGGACAACCGACTCCGATTCTGACCCATTCCCTGGGTCAGGTGCCCGGCGGCCACCGCTCTAGGCTGGCTCCATGCCCGATTCCGAACGCATCGCGATCGTCACCGGCGCCAGCAGCGGCATCGGCGCCGCCACCGCGCGTGCTCTCGCAGGTGACGGCTTCCACGTCGTCTGCGCCGCCCGGCGACTCGATCGGCTCACCGCACTGGCCTCGTCGATAGGCGGCACGGCGGTCGAGTGCGACATCACCTCCGACGACTCGGTCGCCGCGCTCGCGTCCGTTGCGGGCCGGTCCGTCGACGTGCTGGTCAACAACGCGGGCGGGGCGCTGGGGTCGGACCCGGTCGACGCCGCGCCGCTCGCCGACTGGCAGCAGATGTACGAGACGAACGTGCTCGGCCTGGTCCGCGTCACCAAGGCGATCCTGCCCGCCCTGCGCGCGACCGGTCATGGCCTGATCGTCAACGTCGGCTCCACGGCCGGCCGCCGGGCGTACGAGGGCGGCGGGGGCTACACCGCCGCCAAGCACGGCGCCCGGGTGATCACCGAGACGCTGCGCCTCGAGCTCAACGGCGAGCCGATCCGCGTCACCGAGATCGCCCCGGGGATGGTGCACACCGAGGAGTTCTCGCTCGTACGCTTCGGCGGCGACCAGTCGCGGGCCGATGCGGTCTACTCCGATGTCGACCGCCCGCTCGTGGCCGATGACGTCGCCGAGACGATCCGCTGGGTCGCCTCCCTGCCCGAGCACGTCAACATAGACGAACTCGTGATCCGCCCCGTCGCGCAGGCCGCCAACCACAAGGTGCACCGCGGCCCACTGTTCACCTGACCGCCCGGTGGTTGAGGAGCGAGCGTCTCGACACCACTCCGGTCTAGATGTACCCGGCCATCAGGTTGGTGGCAGCCGGCTGACCGGTGGCTTGCCTCCAAGTGCGCTGTGACGGCGTTCAGTGTTGTAGTGCTCCAGCCAGGGCGCAAGCGCGGCTGCT